>DAEH01000029.1:635-4520 GCA_002497685.1 Euryarchaeota archaeon UBA169 | reverse complement strand
TTTGATTGTTGTACCTTAGCTGCAGCTGCTGCATTAGCCAATGCAAAAATACCAAATGTCCAACATGGTGTTGCTGAAGAAGATGTTGATTTACCAGTTACATGCTGGCCAATATCATGCACATTCGGAAAACTAGGCGATAAAGTTATCTTAGATCCTACCTCAGATGAAGAAGCTGTGATGAGCGCAAGATTTACAGTAGCTCATGATGAAAACGGAAATTTAAGAGCCGCTCAGAAAGGAATGAATGGAGCATTCACTGATGCTGAAATTAGAGAAGCTGTTAAGACTGCAAGAAAGAGCGATAATGTTTTACGTGAGGCTCTAAAAGGTATATAGGATGAGTCAAGGTACAAAGAAGGTTGGAAGTACAGGCAGATTTGGGCCAAGATATGGTGTTTCTGTTAGAAGACGCTTAGGTGCTGTTGAAAAGAAACAAAAGCAGAAGTATGAATGTCCCTCTTGTTCTAAGACTAATGTTAAAAGAATATCAACTGGAATTTACAAGTGTAATAGTTGTGAATACCAATTTGCTAGCGGTGCCTATTATCCAACAAAGGAGGACTAAATGGTTAATTACAAATGTGCTTCTTGTGGCACTAGATTAGATATGGACTTAGAAGTCTTAGGTCTTACTTGCCGTGTTTGTGGTGAGAAAATATTTTACAAAATCAGACCATCTACCAAAAAGACCGTAATTTCTGATTAATGAAAGCTCAAGTTAGCTTAAAAATGGGAACAAATTCCAAGCATATAGCTAGAGCATTAATGGATGAAGCTAAAGACGGCCTTCCAAAAGTAGAGGTGAAAGTAATTCCAGCTGGAGAAAAAGTCAAGATAGAGCTAGAAGCCGAAGATTTTACAAGTTTAAGGGCAGCTCTAAATTCATTTTTAGGTTGGGCTTATTGCGCAAATGGAGTTCTAGAGAATGGATGAGATAACTGAAGATAATATTCAAGAGAAAATTAACCTTTTCCAACAAATGCAACAACAGGCACAAGCCCTTACTCAACAAACCTCTCAAATTGAAATGTCAATTAATGAAATTGAAAGGACGATTAAAGAGATTGAGAGTAGTAATGAAAAAAGCACATTGTATAGAGCCATAGGTTCTATTATGCAAAAGGTAGAAAGTGTGAAAGACTTGAAAAAAGAAATGAAAGACGAGAAGGAGACTTTGGAATTTAGAAATAAAAGTTTGAAAAATCAAGTAGAGACGCTAAATAGTGAAATCACTAAAATGCAAGCCAAATTAGCACCTATTGTTCAAAATTTACAGGGAAATAGAGATCAAAATGCTTCTCAATGATAATTCCAAAAAATTATTTGGGAAAAAATTATTATTATTAATCCACCATCATGCAGATGTTGATGCGGTAGCTTCAGCAATAGCATTACAAACCGTATTCAAAGAAGCTCTAATTTGTGCTCCAGATGGAGTTAGCTCCCATGGACAAAAAATTGCTGAAGCAAATAACATAGAAATAATACTAGAATCGCCTAACGAATGGGACGGTACTGTGATTGCATTAGACAGCCCTAATCCTGAACACTGTGGTCCAGTTCCTAAAACTGAAAATATTATAGTTATAGATCATCATACTAAAATTGAAGGATGGCCTGCTAAAACTGAGATAATTCATCAACCAAACAAAACAAGTACTGCTGAAATTATCATTCAAGTTATTAACGAATTGGATCTGAAAATTAACAAAAAATGCGCAAACGTACTACTTGCTGGAATTTACACTGATACTGGACAATTTAGGCATGCGAATAATGAAACATTTAGTTCTGCAAGTATTTTATGTGAAAATGGGGCTGAACCTCAAGAAGTCATCAGTTTACTAGACAGTGAACGTCCATTGATTCAAAAAGTCACTTTTCTAAAAGCTGCACAGAATATGAAATGGATACAACACGGAAAATGGATTATTGCAACTAGTATCGTGGGTTCTTTTGAATCTGGAAGTGCAAGACATTTGATCATACTGGGTGCAGATATTGCCATTGTTGGCTCTAGTAATAAAAAAGGTGAAATGCGCTTATCTACACGCGCGTCAAATCAAATTGTATCCAAAGGTTTCAATCTTACTAAAATTCTGGAAAGTATCTGTGAAATTAATGAAGGCTCATCCGGAGGACATCCTGGTGCTGCAGGATATAATGGAACTGGAGATACTGAAGCAATTATTGAAATTGCAAAACAAGAATCTATTAACAAAATAAAGGAACTATCTTAACTGTAGCTCCTTTAGTTGTTTGTGAAATATAGCGCAATTTTCCAAGTTTATGGCTTAATCATGGCAAACTTGCTGCTAATAATGGGTGGACAATTAGGTTATTTGTACATTGTAGGACCTATTTCAATGGAAGAAGGTAATACAATGTCTTTACCTGAAATTCCATTTATAGGATTTTTAATTTTTATTTTAATGCTTGCTGGAGCTATGATAATTGTTGCAATTCTGCAAAAGATGCCGGCTCCAGTCAGATATGTCACATCAAACAAAAAACCATATACCAAGAATATTGCAGAGAATATAGATGATACGTCTAATGCTAGCTACCGATCTGAATATCCTGGGCAATATAGCTCAAAATCTGGTAAATTATATTATAATAAGAGTGAAGAAAAGAACGATTTAGATTGGGCTGGACTTAAACCAGTTCCAAAGGAAATTAGTTTCAAAATAGGGTCAATTCAAAGACAAGTACTACAGCTACCAAAATCAGGCATACTTTTCTTTTTATTCCTAATGTCACTAGCTATTGGATTAGTAGCATTGACCGAAAGAGGACCTTTCCTATTTCTTTTCCCAATTGCATTTGTTATAGCATTTGCATTCCCTGGTTTAATCTGGGTGAGCTACATTTATTCAAGAACTATAACTTCACCGGAACCTCAAAGGCTTGTCTTAGTGGCTCTTGCATGGGGTATGTTCTCCACCTTACCTGCTAGTTTATTGAATGATTTAGGCTCAAGAATTGTTGATGTAAATCAAAATGCTTTACTTGGTAAAGGTGATTTTGGAACTCCCGAACTGATTTTAGTTTCTGTAATAGCTCCATTTGTTGAAGAACTTTTGAAACCTATTGGACTAATATTCATAATGAAAAGGCTAAAAACTCCTTACGAGGGAGTTTTGTACGGTGTTGCTTGTGGAATGGGGTTCGCAATTATTGAAAATATGTTATATGAATTATTCATTTTGCTTTGGTATGGATCTGATGCCTGGACTCTAAATGCATTTGTTAGAGGAATTGGTTCTACCGTTTTGCACGCAGTTGGGCCTGCGGCAATTGGATTTGCAGTTGCATATTCTAGACAAATGGGTAAATCAATGAATATGTACTTAATTTATGCTTACATATTCGGTTTTGTAATGCATGCAGCCTGGAATGGATTTGCAACACTACCACTTATGAAATCTGGACAAAATTGGGAATATTTTTCATATTTACTAATTGCAATAATGATTGTTTTATGTCTTATTTTCATAATTAAATCATTAGAGTACGGCAAATATTATTCTAGACTTGAATTGACTGCTGCAAACTTCGATGATTTAGAAGAAGAAACAAATAGTGGCCACTAATCAGCGTAATACCGTCCTTAGCTCAGACTGGCCAGAGCGGCCGGCTGTAGGGGTCTATCCCTTTTACCCGTTAGTACGGGAGGCCGCAGTTACCGGCAGGTCCCCGGTTCAAATCCGGGAGGACGGACCATTAATCTATTGATCTTGTAATTGTCCTATAATTTATTGTGCTAGTGATAGCTGTGAGAACTATAATACAAGAAACCGCTATTGTAACTGAATCAAGTGTTGAATCTGTAAATCCTTCTAAAAATATACCTCTAACTGCTCTGATTAGATATTCACT
>DAEH01000029.1:0-232 GCA_002497685.1 Euryarchaeota archaeon UBA169 | reverse complement strand
AACTGCTACGAAAAATAAAGGAAAAACTGCTTGAACTGCTTGTTCACTCTTAGTCTTGAAAGCTAAAGCCACTACTAAATTTCCGACAACTCCAATACCAAAAGATGCTGCTAAAAATACAATAGTAATCAATCCCAAAATACCCGCTTCAGGCAATTCTAAAACTCCGCTAATTCTTTTGTGATATAAAATTGAAACTGTAATGATTAAAAATAATTGTAATGACAACCTA
>DAEH01000056.1:35264-52355 GCA_002497685.1 Euryarchaeota archaeon UBA169 | reverse complement strand
CCTGTACCTAAACCTGACCCTGTCAAAGGCAAAACGGTACCGTAACCAAAAATTGTCCCCGAAATGCCTTGTTCCATTTTTATATCTTCAATGTGATTATAACGTACTTGTCGTTCACTGCGATTCATCAGAAAACTGCTCTGAAGTACTATTCTATTGTCTGTCAAATAATATGTAAATGATCTTCTATAGAAATCTACTGAAAATAAACCAATAAGGCCAACTACTGCTGTTAATCCAGGTATGAACCAACGTCCAAAACCCATGGTGTTTGTCATATCGCTATAGCCATGGTACGCCATTACAATTATTCCAAAAAGAGCTACTCCTGAATACAATCTAAATATCCCTTGACCGCCTGAATCTAAAGAAAAATAACGAGCTATAAATCCTACCAGAAAAAGACCGAAGGACCAAATAAATGCACCAGCTAAAACTTCACTATCTTGTACTAAACCTTCTATATTTTCATAGAACGGGAAATCTGAAAACTTGTCAGAATCAAAGAAATCATAGATCACATAAGACCAAATTAATAATAAAAAAAACGTTAAATAAAGATGGAAAAACGAAAACATATGAGGCTTTAATTGCATTTTTAGTTCTTCGCCTCTAAGTAAAGTAATACCTGACATAAACTGCATAAGTCAAGGGTAGTTAAAATATTTTTATATTGTACAGTCTCTATTATGTTGTACCTTCAATAAGGTTTAAAAAAATGCCAATAAGAAAAAGAATTGTTAAAGTTAAGCGAAAGAATGAGGCAAAAGAAGCCTTGGCAAAGGCTAGCGGTGGTGAAGAACTAGAAATAGCTGCAAAGATTTTAGGTGAACTAAGAGAGAGAAATAAAAGAAAAAAAATTCTTGAGAACAAAAATTAACCTGATTCTTCTGCAAGTATTACTACATAAAGGCCGAACAAGACTATTAATCCGCCAAGAATAACACCAAAACTTGGAATCTCTTGAAAGAACAACCAAGCAAGTAAGCCAGAACCTATTGGTTCAGCTAGTAAAGAAATTGAAACAATATAGGCAGGTAAGTAACCAAGCGCCCAATTTTGCATAGTATGCCCTAACAATGTTGGAATTAAAGCCATTAACAAAAATAATTGGATCTCAGATATCGACAAATTTTGATAAGTTAGATTTTGAAGTAATACTATGGAAAACATAGTCAAAAAACTAAACAAATATACTACAAATGCATATGTTGGTAAACTAACAGTTTTTCGTAACTTTCTACCACTGAGATAGTATAATCCAGCAAGAATGCCTGAAATAAAAGCGAAAAAATTACCTGTGAAATTACCGGGATTATCTAATAAATCTCCGCCGAACAAAATCACTATACCACCTAACGCTATTGATGTCCCAATAATTGCTTTTTTTGATAACATCTCCCCGAAAAAGAACCAACCTAAAATAGATACATAAACTACATGACAAGTTGCCAATAAAACTGAAGCTGCAACTGAAGTTTCTTTAACTGAAGTAATAAAAAAACTGAAATGAGTGCCTAGTAAAATTCCAGCTAGGATCATTTCCATATGTGTCGAATATGATTGTGAACGAAGTTCGGAGCCTTTGTCTTTCATTATAAAAGGTAAAAAAATTAAAGTAGCAAAAGCTTGACGATAACTACCGATTACTAAAGGTTCACTTGTGCTATATCTAATCAATATTGCTGATGCTGAAATCGCAAACATACCGATTAGGAGTGCTAGATATGGCAATTGCGAATCTTTTTTAATCTCTAAATTGAACACAGACACATTATACTATGAAAACGGGCTTAATCATCCTATCGCATCAACTCAATAGGTTTAGTAAGATGTCTTCTTGATGATGCTGGAGGCTCAAACCAACCTAATTCTAAATTTGCAGATTCAATGATTGGTTTGGGACGGTCATACCTCTTGCCACAGGAATTGCATCTATATTTTGAATTTTTACCTGAAGAATGTGTTCGTTTACCACAAGAGCATATCGGATTTGGAGGTTTGGAAAAGCGAGGTACCAAATGTGTGATTTTTAATTTTTCAATATTTATAGTCGCATCACTCACACTGCCGCAAACTGTAATTTTATCTCCAATTTCTAATCTGTCTACCAAATTTCTTAAATTTTTGGAGGGTTCAAACACAGCACATTTTACTTCATTATCATTTGAATCTTTTACATTAATAAAACGATGGCCACCTCTAATTATCTCAACTTTTGAAGAAACTATGACGTCTATCCAAATTGAAGTACCTTCTACAATATCAAATGATTCCGAAAAAATAAAATGATCATCTGTAGCTTGGTTTGTTTGATATAACAACCACCTCTCTGGTTTTTCAGGGCCTAAGTTATGGAAATTATCAACTAATACTTGGTTATCTATACCTCTTAAACCCCATAGTACTGGACATGGAGAATTAGGAACCATAGCGATTTTCCCATCTGAATCACTACACGAAAATATCCCCTTGAGCTTAGATACTTTGAGAACTGACTCTGATGAAATATCTCGCAGACTACCCCATAAATCTTTATTCCTGTAACCTATTAATTCCCAAGTGAACCCCGAATCTCGTGTGTTGCTAATAGTACCTGACCAAGCTAAAGCGCATGCAGCACCAATTAGACCTCTCGACCCTCTTAAGCCATAAGTCAAACAACTCGAAAGAATAGGTTCTAAATCTTCCTTTGAAACTATGCCTCTCACTCCTTGCCAATAAAGACCTTCTGGCAAATAAGTGTCTGAAATTACAATGCCGGGTTGTGAATCTTCCTTTGAATTAGCACAGACAATTTTAGATATTCTGTCTAGTATACTTTTCCTATCGAACGAAGGCTCCTTATAATTCGAGTACAAGTGGATTTGCCTACCTTCTATTTCACCTATTATCTCTTTAGAGCCAAGACCCTTACCAAAAACAAGTCCAAGAGCTCCGTTTCCCCTGGTCTTCCAAGGTACATTTGGATTTAATCTTACTAGCCTAGGTGGACCTATTAAATCAAAATCCGCTAATTCTGAAATAATTTCAGTAATTAGCCAAGTAGTACAACCTCCATCTAACGAATCTGTATCATCTATTCCTATGTGTAACATGCTAATTATTCAAATAGAAAGACCTCTTTTGCCCATGAAGGCTGAATATTTTTATTAGTCAAATAAGCCAAATATAATTCTAAATTAGAAGATGTCCCTGCTGGGATGTAAGGATATTCGCCATTCAGACTGTAAAATATAATTGTAACTTGATTTCTTTTTATTAATTGATGCAGTAAATCGACAATATCTATCTTAAAATCACGGTGTGAAGCTTCAATCTTATCTGACCAATCTATCCCAATAGCTATATTGTCTGCAAAATTTAAAGCATCATCTAATTCGTTAAAACCCTGCAAATTTCTTAATGGTAAAACAACTTTTCCCCTATCTGCTAATATTAAATCGATTATATCTTCCCCCCAAATAAGGCCCGAATCTATCAATACATTGTTATCAGGATTAGGCAATAATGTGTAAATTGATGGTCTATTCTTAATTATTCCACCCATATCCCAAAATAATTGTGCATGAGCAGATTCAGAGGGAGTAAAATCAATATTAGAATCTTGTAAACTAAATTTACCTCCATTCCAAATTGGCTTAACTTTTTTACCGTTAAAGTAAGCCTCAGCTAATTGAACCATATGCAATGAATAAACGTATAGATTTAGACTTTTCTAAAGGTCTAAAATTACTCTTAAGTGTGCAGGAGGGCCCTCTTCAACAATTAATTGATGGTAAGATATTGCTTTTATTTCAACACCATAACCATGCTTCTTTTGTTCATAGGTTTCCCCATACAATTTTCCTTCTACAACAAAATGATTTTCTTTAGATATCTTCAACTCAGCTGAACCTGTAATAAAAAAATCTGTATCAAACAATACTACTAGATAGGACATAAAATCAACTAAAAGAGAACCTAAATCATCAGATTTTAAATTAACTTTTTTAGAAATAGACGCACCAGGCAAAACCCCACCTGTAATTATTTCTGAAAAGCTAAGGGATACTTCCTCAAAAGCTTCTGAAAGGCTGGGAGATTCTACTTCAATCCCGATATCTGCCGTGTGTTCAAAGGTTTTCCTCAATACCTTCCAAAAGAGTTTGTTAATAAAATGGTAGCGGGGGATGGATTTGAACCATCGATCTCCGGGTTATGAGCCCGACGGGATTTCCTAGCTACCCCACCCCGCTACGTAATTACTAGAATATATCGGACTCCGGATTTACCTCTAAAATAGGCTTGATATAAAATCTTGTTAATTATAAATTACTAGTTTTTACGCCTATTAATGACTGAGATTAAAGATAAGATACTGGCAGTTAATAATAAATTAGGACCAAAAAGCAACGAGTCTTCACTATCGTCGCCACCTCCCTCTGATGAAGTTTTCTCACTTATTGTAATAGGTAATGTTAATGTATTATCTGCTCTTCTACTATTTGATTCATCCGTTTGCTGCTTAAAATCAACATATACTTTGAGTGTTTTAAGACCTTCTGAAGGCGCTTCCCAATTCAAAATAACGGGGGCTGAGCCAAAACCGCTTATACCTTGTTCAACAACAAATTCATCAACGATTCTAGATCCTTCATATAATGTTACTCCGAAAAGTCCGGTACTTTTACCTCCATTATTGTTAACCGTTAACTGAATAACTATCGGCATTCCTTCTTGAAGATCTTGCGATTGTAATATTGAAATAGGTTTGTTATTTATCATCACTTCATCAATACTGATAGACAAATCTGAAATTTTCTCTACAGGAACATCTACTACTATTTCTGAACTTATTGTAGCTGAACCGTCACCTGGTGAAATTGAATCTGCAGTCATTAGAAAAGTTACTTCTTCTCCTAAACTATCTTCATAGTTAACTGGCCTTACAACTATGTCCACTGCAATTGATTGCGATTTGTCAATTGTAACTGCTGAAATATCATTCCCTTGAACCTCTACGCGTATTGTCCAATCACTTCTTGATGTAGTAACTCCCAACTCAAACGTATCTTTATCGCTACCTGTATTTCTTAAATTAATTTGAAAGGTATAATAACCATCAATGTCAAGTTCCTCAGGATCAATGCTTATTTTTTCTGGAACTGAAAGAAATACCACGCTATATGTTCTTACCGTTGTGTCTAAATCAACTTCTTCAAAAATATTCTCATTTCCTGAAGATGTAATTGTAACTTTCACGCTTTCGGAGGAACCTCCTTTTGCTGAAACTGGAGCTTCAACTCTAATTTGAACATAAGAGGATTGACTCATTTGGAGGTCTACAGATGAGTCTGATTGAAGACTAATATCCCAACCTGATGGAAGATTGGAATCGTCTATCGTTATCAAAAATATATCACGAGTGTTACCTGTGTTTAATATCTTAAATGAATAATCAGTTTTTCCACCCCTAGGCAATTGACCATTAGCGCTATTACCTTCATCAAATTCAATTTGAAGACCATACTGATCAACTTCCAAGTAATAAGAGAAAGATGAGGTCCAAATATTGCCGAAGTTATCTTTTAATGTGAATTCTATGACATAATTTCCAGTAGTAATTCCATTATCTTCCTGATACCACCATTTTCCTTGAATATATTTAGCATAAGTGTGCTTATCTTTTAATTGTATAGAACCCTTAAATTTCCCACCGCCACTCACTCCTTCAATTTTTATTTCTGCAGAAGAACTATCAAAGTTATCTGCACCTAATGCATTTGTTACATTTACTTTGATAAATAAAGAATCCTCATCGATAGCCTCAACTCTTTCATTATCAAAATAATAATCATCATTTTCAATATTTATGTGTTTGAAATCTAATACAAAGGATGAAAGAAAATCCGAATGGGCTGCTTTAACCCAAACTGTTCTATTCTCTGTATCTGGAGCCCAAGTAACACTTGTTTCTAATTTTAATCCAAGGGTAGTGTATGCAGGAACTCCATCAGGAAATAAACTTTTGTCAATACTTGAGTCTTCTAATTCAAGCGTGTAATTTTCTGATAAAAAAGAACCAAAACCTGAGGTTTCAGTGACTTCATCTACTGATAAATTATTAAATCCTTCCTGTGTACGAATATACAATGTTGTTCTAAAACTAATTTCTTGAACATTTGTTGATTCTACCCAAAAACTGTAACTATAAGAATCTCCTAATTCTAGTGGACCGCCCATATTAGTTTCCCATGAAACTAAAGGATAGAATGTGTTAGCCTGGTTAGGGTCATCTCTACATTTCCAGTATTTAGGTGTCGCTTCTGAAGGTTCTTCTATTGATAAATCATAAGTATCACCTATTCCAGATTTAGCTAAGAAAAATTCTGTGTTGCTATATTTCTCAGCATCGGCTGGAACTGAAATCAATAATACTGAAAAACCGAACAAAAGTAAAGAATAGCCAAGACCTCGCATTGTATGTTATTAAATTAATGACAATATTAAAGTTTTGTTAGAAAAATACTAGTCAAAAAGATTTAACCCTCCTCCTTTGGAAACAACTTCTGAGTTCTCAGAAATTAATTCTCCTCTTCTAAATACTTTATAAGGGAAAATTGCTTCCCATCCTTCAAAAGGTGACCAATTAGATCTTGAATGCAAACTATCTACATCTATTTTTTCTGAATCAACCAAATCCACAAACATAAAATCTGCAGGTTGTCCTTTTTCTATCCGACCGCGATTCAAACCAAGCCTTTCAGCTGGAGCCTCAGACATACTATTTACTAATCTACTCAAATCTAAACGCTTCTCAACGACTTCTTGCAACATTAAAGGTACCATTGTCTCTACACCAGGCATCCCTGATGGTGGAGTATCTGATCTTTTCTCTTCAATAGTATGTGGCGCATGATCACTTGCCAAAATTGGGATTTTACCTTGTCTATAAGCATCATAAAGATTATTGTTGTCAGACACATTACGTAAAGGGGGGTCTACTTTACAATCGAGAGAACTACAATTATCTAAATTTAATAAAAGATGGTGTGGGCAAACTTCTGTGGAAGATAAAGCTGGAAGATTATTTAGACCATTAGAAGTTGATAAATGTGCAACGTGTAAATATTCTGAGGATGGCATTGCTGAAAGGCATTTTTCTTCAGCAACTAAACGATTATTAGTATGGTCTGATAGCTTTTCAAGAGGATTATTATGCATATAATCTGGATGTTCACAGTGAATCACTAAAGGTTTATTCGTCTTATCTAATACTTCTTTAGCAAGTCTGAAATAATCCTCAGACGATATTCCGTAGGGGTATAATTTCCAAAAAGCTGAAGGTATAGTGCTAAACCAATCCTGTTCAGTTAAATGTTCTTCGACGTTAACTCCAATACCAAAATCAACTACTGATTTTTCCTTAGCAATTTGTTCTTTTTCTTTGAATAAAGAAAGATTTGAAGTAAAAGGATTCGTATTAGGCATATCTACTACTGCTGTAACTCCTCCACAAGCTGCAGATTCTGAACCTGTCTGCCAATCTTCTTTGTGAGAATATCCTGGATCTCTAAAATGAACGTGCATATCTAGAGCTCCAGGTAAAATTAAACCTCTAGCTTTTTCCTTTTTTGGCTCTAAGTTAGTCTTTTTGACGGAAGAAATATAGCCATTATCTACCTCTATGGAAACATCAACTAAACCTTGCTTTGAAATCCATGCTCTACCTTCGAAAACTGACATTATTGTTTATCTCTGTTATACAAATGAAAGGTTGAAGTATAAACATCTTCTGTCCGACTTTTTACCTTCAAAGCAAAACTTGTGTCTTCAAATGTAGAATTATCTAATGTTTTAATTGTTAAGGTTAAGTTTACTGAATCGCCTGATGATAAATTCAAATATGTATTATTATTTTCATAATCATAAAAAACATATCTTTTGAAATCATCTGAAGTCTTATTTATTCCAGCTGTTTCTGTAGATATATTGACGAAATTTACAGTAATTGAAAACGTGACGTTGTCTACGTCATCTAAACTTATTGAAAGGTTTTCCCATCCTTCTTCTTGACCATTATTTAAAATTTGTATGGTAGTAGAGTTTGTCTCTCCTGAATTATGATAAAAATCTTTATCCTCTGAATCAATGTCTAAAGAAAATGGAGAATCTACTGTAAATATCGGCGATGGTGTAAAAGTTGTGAATAATATTAACGCCGTAATTAGACCTACAATTACTCTAGACGAACCTAAAGAAGATATTTCTTCTGAAGGGGGTGGGTGATATGTTCCTAAGAAGTAAATCAAAAGTGCATAAATTGCCCAACCCATATATGGAGGTCCAAAACCAGGAATTCCGTAAAACGTCATAAAAACAAGTAATATGATTACAACAAAAGATAAGACATTAGCCTTCGGCCCGAGAAGAGATCTTGCAATATGTCCACCATCAAGTTGTCCTGCAGGCATAAGATTTAAGGCAGTAACAAAAAAACCAGTCCAACCCGCAAGAACTACCGGATGAGACAAATAATCTCCTGTTGAAGGATTCAAATTTTCTGAAATTGAAAATAATAATTCAAAGAAAAACGATGAACCTAAAAATAATGAATCACCTGAATCAACAGGTACTGAAACTGCATTTACTTCAGTTAACCAAAATCCAAGAAGAGTAACAGGAATGGCAACTAAAAGGCCTGCAATAGGGCCACTTGCACCAACATCTAACAGAGCTTTTCTATTAGGTATTGGCTCTCTTATTGAAATAAATGCACCCATTGTCCCGAATGGAAATATCATTGGGGGCATTGGTAAGAAAAAAGGCAAAGAGGCATCAAGGTTATGCTTCTTTGCATAATAATAATGACCCATCTCATGAGCTCCAAGAATTAACATTAAGGGCAAAGAAAAAGTAAGAAATCCCATAAAAAATATTTGAGGACTTACTAGAATCCTAAGCCACCACCAACTCATTTCAATTATAGAAGAATCATCATATGATGCCCACCACATTGATCCAGCCCAAGTTGTAGTGAAAAAAGTAGCTAAAAGTAAGTACAAATTAATTCTATTATCATAATAATCAAAAGAAGGTTGAGGAAGAATTACTAAAATCAATTCATTACCGCTTCGCCTTAACATTGGAAATAGACGACCCGTGCCAAAGGTTGTTGCTACTTTAAGTGATAAACGTAATTCCTCAAATTTTTCTTCCACATTTTCAGGTTCTTCAACAAAAAATAAATGTGCATTCCCATCCCACTTACTATCTAATACACTCCAATTAAGGCTCTCAATAAATTTCTGTATAGATTTAGACATTTAAATTCCTAACTCCTTTTTTGCAACTTTCGAAGCTTCCTCTGCTAAATCGGGAGGTGCATAAATTCGACATCTCCAATGGTCAAACTGAGCCTCGTATAGACTTTTTGTTATAGTAGACATGTTGATGGCATAATCTAATGTTCCGTCTTCCTTAATAATTTTAACTTTCATTGTTGGGACTACTTTGAGAGGCGGTAGATCCATAAATATCTCTGTTGCATTAATGTCTAATTTTCCAGCAATTGCAGATTCTAAATTATCAATATCTGATTTAGTGATGCCCATTTCTTCAGTTTTATCCTTGGTAATACTGACTACTCTTTTACTTATTTTTCTAGTTTCAAAATTATTAACTAATTCTCTCGAAAGACCGCCAGCTAGATTTAATTCTGAGAGAAATTTATGATCGGTGTAGGAAATAAAAGATTCGTATGAAAAATTGGCCTTATCTATTGCAGACTTCGTTGCCCTTGCTAACATTAATTCAGCCCCCCTTGAAAAAGGATGGAAATAAACTGTTGGAAACATAATCGACCTTGACGTCAGGAAAGTTTCGACAACTGGCAAACCACTTTCTCCAATTGCCAAATCATTATCTGCAAATGACATTTTTGTGATTAATCTTCCAGTATCTACTCCCGTCTTAACACCAGTATAATGTGAATCTCTCATAAGATAGTCTAGCCTATCTGCATCTATATCTCCTGAAATCAGTGAACCGTATCTATGATTGCCTTTAATCAAATTACATATCTCATTAATGTCTATACCTTTCTTATGGAAAATATCCGATATTTGACTATCTTTAATTATGTCTTGAGTTACATCAACATGATCTTTACCAAATGGCAACTCATCTGCTAAATGTGAATATGGAGAATGGCCTAAATCATGAAGTAAAGCTGCAATCGAAACTAGGTGTATTTCATCATCAGGAACTCCTGACTGGATAGCCATCTGCTTTGCCAAATGACTAACTCCTATACTATGTTCAAGTCTTGTATGATTAGCACCAGGGTATACTAAATTGGCCGAGCCTAATTGCTTAATCCACCGTAACCTTTGGTAGGGTTCAGTATCGACTAAAGATGACTCTAAATTATCTAAGTCGATGTAATCGTGTATAGAATCTCTTACCCTACGCATTAATTTACTTGATACAAGGTTCATAAAATAGGTTATCTATAATTGTGTTCCACCTTCTCCCGAAATGGGGAATTTAAAGGCAATGGCCCAAAGCTTATATTGGCAAAATCATCTCCAATCATGAGTATGAATATTTCCGAAAAAGTCAAAGAAGTTGATGTTGAAGAATTGACTGAATGTCCGGAATGCGACTCTGAACATATTGTACGTGATTATAAGCGTGGAGAGGTTACTTGTAGAAATTGTGGACTTGTTGTAGATGACCAGGTAATTGATCAAGGACCTGAATGGAGGGCTTTCGATTCTGAACAGAATGAAAGAAGAGCTCGAGGAGGAGCTCCTATGTCCGTAATGGTGCATGATAAAGGCCTTTCAACAGACATTGGCTGGGGTGGACGAGATATTAACGGAAATAACGTTCCAACTAAGAATAGAGCTCAAGTTTACAGAATGAGAAAGTGGCAAAATAGAACAAGAGCATCAAATTCTGCAGATCGGAATTTAGCCCAAGCACTTACTGAACTTAACCGATTAGCTTCTAAAATTGGATTACATCGCCAAGTTAGAGAAGAAGCTGCCATGCTATACAGACGTGCAGTACAAGACAATCTTGTAAGAGGCAGATCTGTAGAAGGTGTTGCTGCTGCTGCACTGTATGGTGCATGCCGAAGGTGTGAAGTTCCTCGAACACTAACTGAGATTACTGAAGCATCGAGGGCGTCAAAAAAAGAAGTAGGAAGAACATATAGATACATATCTAGAGAATTAAAATTGAATCTTCAACCTGCATCTCCCTCGGTATACATTATCCGTTTCTGTAGAGAATTAGAACTTCCTGGTGACGTTGAAAATACTGCGATTAGTATTCTTAATCAAGCTATAGCTGCTGAATTAACCTCTGGCAGAGGTCCGACGGGTGTAGCTGCTGCTGCAATTTATATCGCCTCAGTTGTACATGACCAACGAAAAACTCAAAAGACTATTGCAGATACAGTAGGAGTTACTGAAGTAACAATACGAAACCGTTACAAAGAATTAGCTAAGAATTTAGATATTGTAGTCTACTTGTGAGGTTGTTTTGAAATATAATAAACGCGATAGTAACATCTATCACATTCGTCTAGAAAATGAGGATGATTTATATCATCTAAACTTATTGTTGAGTGAGGGCGACCAAGTAAGAGCGTTAACCGAAAGAAGAGAATCCTCACAGTCTGATAGGCTCAAAAAAGAAAGAGGTAAGAAGCAAAAAATGAAACTTACTATAGACATTAAGAATCTAGAATACCAATCATTCGGACAACGTTTCCGGTGCCATGGCCTTATCTCTCTTGGAGAAAACAACCAAGGGCTACATCATACCTTAATTTTGGAACCTGGCGATTCATTTGATGTAAGAAAAGAAGTATGGCTAAATCATCACAAAGAAAGGCTGAAAAAAGCTGCTGAACCCATAGTTACTGCAACTGCTATTGCTGTTGAAAGTGATTCGATAGTTATTGCTGAATTGAGAACATATGGTATTCGTGAATTAAAGACACTTAACAGAGAAGGAAGTGGTAAGTCAACAGGTGGTGAAGAATTAAATGATTTCTACAAAAGAGCTGTTAAACAAATTGTTAAAGTTCACATAGAGAATTCAATTATAGTCATAATAGGGCCTGGATTTCTAAAAGAAGATTTTGCTGAGGTAGGCAAGGCAAGAGCTCGTGAAATCTTCAAAGGATGCGTGATTGAGAATTCTGGACAAGGAGGAATGGCTGGAATCCATGAAGCCATAGGAAGAGGTGACTTACCAAATGCAGTGGCACAAATTAAGATACAAGAAGAAATGGCTGCTGTAGAGAAACTTAAGGAAGCTATAGCAAAAGATTTAGGGACTTACGGTAAAAAAGAAGTGAGAACTGCTGTTGAAAGTGGAGCTGCAGAAAGTATATTGTTAATATCTGAAAAAACAAAAGAATTGGAAGGATTAGAGTTATTAGAAATAGCTCAGAAAAATAGAACTAAAGTTGTAGAAGTATCACCGCATCATCATGGCGGAGAGATGCTTATTGGCCTGGGAGGGATGGCCGTAATTCTCAGGTACAAGTTAACATAAATTCTTTTAGAGGGGAGGTTCTAAGCACAACATGATGCCAGGCATGGGGCGCATGAACCCCCGTATGATGAAAAAATTGCAGAAACAATTACAAAGTGCTACTGAAGAACTTGATGCTACTGAAGTGATTATACGAACAAAAGATAAGGAATTATACTTCAGTAATCCTTCTGTAAGTGCTATGAATATGATGGGGCAGCAATCTTATCAAATTGTAGGTGAACCTGAAGAAAGAGCTGTAGGCAGTAGTGAGGAAACTACAAATATCCCCCAAGAAGACATAGAACTAGTAGCTGCACAAGCTGGCGTCTCTCCTGAGAAAGCTAAAGAAGCTCTTGAGGATTGTAACGGCGAGCCTGCTGAAGCTATTATCAAATTAATGAGTGAATAAATATGGATTTTGCAGAAACTGAAGACCAAAAAATGATCCGCAGCATGGTGCGTGAATTTGTTGAGACGGTTGCCGGACCAACATGTGATAAAAGAGATAAGGAACAAATCGCTCCAATTGATGAGTTTAAAAAATTTGCAGAATTGGGATTTGCAGGTATGACTATTCCTGAAGAATATGGTGGACAAAAATTAGATGATATTTCTGAAGCAATCGTAGTTGAAGAATTATCCCGAGTTGATGCTTCATTGGGAGTTATGGTAGCTGTACATGTTGGATTATGTTCAATGACAATTGCCTTGAGTGGTAATGAAGAACAAAAAAAGAAATATCTTCCTAAATTAGCATCTGGAGAATTTTTAGGTGCTTACTCATTAAGTGAGGCTGGTTCTGGAACGGATGCAGCTGCAATGGTAGCTAAAGCAACCGACGATGGCGAATATTTTACTCTAAATGGAGAAAAAATGTGGGTTACAAATGGGACTACTGCAGACTTATTTGTTCTATTTGCAAAAGTCACTGACCATCCTGATTATGGTAAAAAGAGCCACGGTGGCGTTACTTGTTTTATTATTGAAAAAGGATTTGATGGGTTTGAAATTGGTAAGAAAGAAGATAAATTGGGAATACGTTCAAGTGACACTTGCACTTTAGTTCTAAATAACTGTAAGGTTCCGAAGGAAAATGTGCTAGGTGATATCGGTAAAGGGTTCCCAATTGCAATGAACGCTTTAGATAATTCAAGAATAGGCATTGCAGCTCAAGGACTAGGGATTGCTCAAGGCGCATATGAAGCTGCACTCAAATACTCTAAAGAACGAAAGACTTTCGGAAAACCTATTGCTGCTCACCAATCAATAAGTAATTACTTGGCAGACATGGCTGTGAAAATAGATGCAGCTAGATTACAAGTTTACAAAGCTGCATGGTCTAAACAGAAACATTATGAACATAATGCTCCACGCCATACACTTGAAGCATCTATTGCCAAACTTAGCGCCGGAGATACTGCAATGTGGGTTTCTGAAAAAGCCGTACAGGTTTTAGGAGGATATGGTTACACGAAAGACTTCCCAGTAGAAAGATTCTTCAGAGATGCAAAAATAACTCAAATTTACGAAGGCACTCAAGAAGTGCAACGTTTAGTAATAGCTCGTGAAATTGGAAAATAAAAGGAAAAGTTTTATGTGTATGTTTGTAAGCTACAGTATAGACTATTTTAGTCATCACACAAATTAACGGTGTAAACAATGCGTATAGGAATACCAAAAGAAAGCGATGTGAAGGAAACTCGTGTAGCTATTGTGCCTGTTTCAATACCTAAATTAATGAAATTAGGTTTTGAAGTTCTAATTGAAAAAGGTGCTGGAGATAAATCAGGATACTCTGATGCTGAATACAACGAGAAAGGTGCAAAAACCGAATCATTAGAAGAGGTTATGAAATGTGAACTGATTGCATCCATTGATGTTCCAGATTTGGAAATGATGGAAAAAGGCCAAATGCTAGCATGTATTGCTGATCCTTTTAGAAATTTAGAGCAAACAAAACAAATAATTAGTTCTGGAATTACTTTACTCTCTCTGGAAGTTATTCCAAGAAGGTTGTCAAAAGGGCAATCTATGGATGTTAATTCAAGCCAAGACAACTTATCTGGATATAAGGCCGCACTGATGGGTTCACAAAATATTGCGAAAATGGTTCCTATGATGATGACATCTGCAGGAACTGTTAGGCCTGCCAAATTCATCATACAAGGCGCCGCAGTAGCTGGCCTTCAAGCGATTGCAACAGCAAAAAGATTGGGTGCTGCAGTACAAGCTATAGATGTTAGATTAGCTGCTAAACAAGATACTGAAAGTTTAGGTGCTAAGTTTATTGATGTACCTGGTTGGAAAGATGCCGAAAGTTCAAGTGGACATGCTTCCCTTTTTACTGATAAAGGACTACAAGATGCGTTTGATAATGCTTTAATGGATGCTGTAAAAGATGCGGATGTTGTAATTACTACTGCTAGATTATTTGGTGCAAATGCACCTAAACTATTCTTTGGTAAAGAAAATAATGATAAAATGACAAAAGAAATGAAAGAAGGGTCTGTAATTGTTGATATGAATACTGATACTGGTGGCAACATTGTTGGAAGTGAAGAGGGTGAAATTATTGAGAAAGATGGGGTAACTATTGTAGGAATACCAATGCTATGTAGAACTGTACCAAACACGGCATCAATGCTTTACTCAAATAACGTTACTAACTTTGTAACTGTCTTGGTTGATGAAGGGAAATTAAGCATAAACCAAGAAGAACAAGTTCTTACTGGAGATGAAGGTGGAATTTCAGCAGGCTATGGTGGAATTCTAATTGCTGAGAATGGAAAAGTACATGATAATCACACTAAATTAATGGAGGCTATGAAATAATGGAATTAGTAACACTTATTGGAGCAATTACAGTTTTCCTATTAGCTATTTTTCTAGGATTTGAACTTATTACAAAGGTGCCTGCTACACTACATACGCCATTAATGTCAGGAGCTAATGCAATATCTGGAATTACAATTGTAGGGGCTTTAATTTTCTCAAATACTGATTATAATGGAGGAAGTCCTGGTCTTGCTGCATGGCTAGCTTTTTTTGCACTAATTTTAGCTACTATTAACGTAGTTGGAGGATTTGCTGTTACTAACAGAATGTTAAACATGATTGCAGGTAAAAGGGGAGGTCGATAATGGACGAAGCTGTTTGGGATATAGGGTATCTTGTAGCTTCAATACTTTTCATAATGGGGCTAAAAAAATTAGGGCATCCTCGAACTGCACCAACTGGTAATTTGTATGGTGCAATGGGAATGCTAGTAGCTGTAGTAGTTACAATTGCTCAGATGGATTTTGGTGAAACTAATAACTTTATTCTTATTGTAGCAGGACTTGCTATTGGAGGATTTATAGGATATCTAATGGCAGTTAGAGTACAAATGACAGGGATGCCTGAGATGGTTGCCTTATTCAATGGATTTGGAGGTGCTGCAAGTGCGCTAGTAGCTGCATCTGAAGTATTTAGAAGGATTAATGAAAATGATCTGCCTGAAGGTCTAGAATTATATGTTGCTTGGATTGCGATTGGACTGTCTGCCTTAGTTGGGTGGGTAACTCTAACTGGAAGTTTGCTTGCCATGATGAAATTAAAAGGCGGAGTCGAAATATTTGGAACGTGGTATAGAACTCCAACCTGGGGGCCTGGATGGCTAAATTATGTTAAAGGATTAGTATTAATTTCAATTGTAGGGCTTCTTTACATGACTATCGAAGAACCTGGAAATCAAGATTATGTTATAGCAATCATTGCATTATCTTCTATTCTTGGAATTTTATTCGTGCTTCCTATAGGTGGAGCTGATATGCCTGTTGTAGTTAGTCTACTGAATTCTTTGTCTGGTATTGCAGCTGCTTTTACCGGATTCATTATTGGAAATAATGTTTTGATAATTGCAGGATCTATGGTTGGAGCTGCAGGTTTGATTTTAACGAATATAATGTGTAAAGCAATGAATCGTCAATTGATTGATGTATTATTCAAATCATTCGGAGGCTCAGATAAAGAACAAGTGACTAGAACCAAAGTTGGATCTGATCCCGAAGAAGTGGCTATGGTCTGCGATGGGATCTCTAAATGTGTGATTATTCCAGGGTACGGAATGGCTGTATCACAATGTCAACATCAAGTTCGTGAATTTGCTGACATTCTAGAAGCAAATGGTTGTGAAGTAAAATACGGTATTCATCCTGTTGCAGGCAGAATGCCAGGGCATATGAATGTCTTATTAGCTGAAGCAAGTGTCCCATATGAAAAATTGATTGAAATGGACGATATAAATTCCGAAATGGCTGAATGTGATGTAGCAATAGTTGTTGGGGCAAATGACACTGTTAACCCTGCTGCAAGAAGCGGAGAAGGACCATTAGCTGGAATGCCAATCATTGATGCTGATAAAGCAAGAGTTGTAGTAATGGTAAAGAGATCATTATCTGTGGGCTATGCTGGAGTAGACAATGATCTTTTCTATGAAGATAAAACTATGATGTTATTTGGAGATGGTAAGCAAATGATGACTGAATTAGTTTCTTCGATGAAAGACCTTTA
>DAEH01000056.1:24716-34880 GCA_002497685.1 Euryarchaeota archaeon UBA169 | reverse complement strand
GGTAATATCTTCGATTTTATCAAGAGGCCTTTCGAGTTGTCTTTTTCTTGTAGAGACCATGGTATCATAATCCTTCTTTGCCGTGTCTAAGCTTCTCCCCATTTTATCCATAACTTCAACGTATTTACCCCACTGAAGCTTGAAATGATTTAATAAGTTCATAACTTCTGTAGCTTGTTCTTCCATAGCAAAATTCTTTGTTGCTTGATTTATTAGGGAAAGAATTGCATACAGTGTTAGTGGTGAGCAAAGTAAAACCTTGTTCTGTAGTGCATAATCAATTACATCGCTATCTTCCTTATTAATGAAAGAATAAATTGATTCATTAGGAACAAGCATCAAAACATAATCTACAGTACCTGAAGAAGGATCTATGTAATTTCTCTTTGTAATATCCTTAACATGCTTCTTTACATCTTTTAGAAAACTACTTTTTTCATTTGAACGAACTAACTCATCTTCTGTATCTATGTACTTCTCATAATGAGCTAAAGGAAACTTAACATCCATATTAAGCTTCTTTTCCTTAGGCAATATAAATGTAAAATCTGGACGTTCTCCAGTATCAACAACTTCTTGTTTAGTATAATTTACTCCTTCCATCAGACCGATTACATTCAGTATATCTTCTACTATTCTTTCTCCCCATTGACCTCTCTTTTGCGAAGACGATAGGATTTCCCGCAATTTTGTTGTTGTATCTTTTAAATCTTTTGTTTGAGTATTTGTATTTTCAAGACTCTGATTAAGTTGAATGGAATGCTCCTCAATAGACTGAAGCTTCTTAGACATTGTTTCTAAATTGCCATCGATTAATTTTTTCTTATTCTCTAAATCCTTGTCTGCCTGTTTGGAAAGGTTTTGAAATTTATCATCTGCTATCTTAAGAAATTCTTCCGTATTAGATCTATTAACGTCAAACGCTACTGATTTGAAGGCTTTTTCCATTTCTTCCTTAATTCCCTCTAATTCTTCATCGTTAGATTGATTTTTTTGATTAGCTAAATAAAATCCTATAGCAATTCCGATAATCAAACTCATTATAATGTAAATTTCTACCATTCTGTTTGTCACACAGCAAGCTGATATTAATTATTTCATTACACGAAAGTTATCTAAAAGTCCTCCTTTGGCTAACTTTGAGAATTGTACTAGTTGAACCTCAACATCCGGGAAATATAGGAGCTGTAGCTCGCGCAATGGCTAACTTTGGATTAACTGATTTGGCAATGGTAAATGGACGTGAATTAGCTGATGAAAGCTATGCTAGATCCAAATCTGGAAGGCCAATTCTAGAAAATTCAAAACGTTACAAAACTATTGAAGAAGCTATAGCAAATTGTGACATTGCCATCGGAACAAGCGGAATAAGGCCTGGAGGAGACAAAAGATGGTTTAGGGCACCTCAAGATGTAAAAAAGATTAATGATATTATATCTGAAAGAGAGAATCCTGCATTACTTTTTGGGCGCGAGAATTATGGCCTATATAGAGAAGAACTCGCTCTATGTGAAGCCACTATTACTATCCCCACAAATCCTGAATATCCAATACTTAATCTATCTCATGCCGTTGCACTTGTGCTTTATGAAATCAAAAGAAAAGATAAAGTTAAAAGCATGAAAAAACGGAAATCTGTTTCTCAGGATGAATTTGAAAGATTAGTTGACAGAATAATGGATTTATTGGAAAGTAGTAGTTACCCCGAAAGAAGATTAGATCGCTCTCGAACAACCCTAAGAAGACTAATATCGCGAGGAAATCCTGACGAAGGTGAGTATGAAAATTTAATGGGTATTTTCAAAGCAATTGAAGTAGGTAAAAGGTGAAAACTGATCACATACCATTCAAAATGCCTACTAGAAGTTGGTCATTAAACCAGAATTGGGTAAATCTAACGTTTCTACATTGGGAAGTTGATAGTACGTTATTAAAAAAATATATTCCTGAAGATTTAGAATTAGAAACTTTTAATGGAAAAACTTATGTAGGAACTATACCTTTTAGAATGGAAAAAATACGACCTAGGTTTTTACCTTCTGTACCTTTCATCTCTAATTTCCCTGAATTTAACATCAGAACATATGTTTCAAAAAACGGAATATCTGGAGTTTTATTTCTTACTCTAGATGCTGAAAGTAAAATAACAAGTATGTACGCGCCATGGGCTTACGGACTGCCTTATATCTTCGCGAAAGGGAAAGTAAATGAGAATGAGGAAGGTGGATTTTCATGGCACTCTAAAAGAAAGAGTAATGGAATAAGTATCAAAGGTGAATCCAAACCTAAGGGCCCCTTAAGAAAAGCTGAAAAGAATAGTCTTGAAGAATTTCTCTTTGAAAGATATAGTCTTTATGTTAGCTACAAAAATAAGACTCATATTGCTTACACTTGTCACGAACCATGGGAATTCCAAGACGCAACTGCTAAAGTTGAAGATAATTCCCTAACTGAATTCTATAACCTTGGAATATCTAATTTGCTAGAGCCTGATTTAGTACATATAAGTAAAGGCGTTCAGGTAAGAACTTGGAGTATAGAGGTAGCATAAATGAAGTACGTAATGGTTACGGGGCCGATGGGTGCAGGCAAGTCTACATTCATGAGGAGCTTACCAAAATCTCGGGAGAATTTTATAGTTCCTGAAAGTGTACCGAATATGTTACTAGATCACGCTTGTAAATTAAATAATCTTATGCTTTATGAAATAGATGCACCAACTGCTACAGGAAAAGTTTGGATAGATTGGGTTAAAGCTGCAAACATACAGATTGTCGTTGGAAATGGACTCAATGGACCCGATTCTCATTTTATTGGTCTATGGAATTACCTAGAAAGAAATACTCCAAATACAAAAAAAATTATTCTTCTAAACAGAACTGAAAATATAGAACCTGAATGGAAAAATTACGGCAATACTAAAATCTTTTGTATTGGAATGGGGCAAATAATTGATGAAGAAACTGCTTTAGCTTCAAAAAATGATATTATGGCCGTTGTAGATTATCTTAATAGCAATTATGAATAAAGAGAAAAAGAAGGAAAGTTTGCAATATTTATTTGAGGCTGCAACTAAAATTTTTGGAGAAAAGAAATTACTTGAAATGCTGGTTGCGGAAGGTGCACCTAAAGATAAAAATCTTGAAGAAATTGTTGATGATGAGAAATTGAGATTTCTACACCTAACAATGGCCTTGAAAAATTCTGAGATATTCCTCGACCATTTACAAATTAGGCTCAAAGAAATGGGTGAGATAGCCAAGATAATGGAAGTTGGGAATTCCGAATTAATAGAAAAATGGTTAAGTGACGAATGTAAACCATGTCTAGTTGAACATGTTGTTGAAGGCTATGATGAAATTTATAAAATATTAATTGAACTAGATGATCGATTATTATGGCACGGTTGGCCTTTAATTGGTAAGCTTCACGACCCTATAGATTAAAGAGAAAGAGAATTTATACCTATTTCGTTAGAGCTTTGAGCAAGAATGAGCGAAATGCACGTTTATCGTTTCGGTCCAAACATGACCGATGGCAAAGCCGACATGAAAAATCTGTTAGGTGGAAAAGGGGCTAATTTAGCTGAAATGGCCCTCTTAGAAATACCTGTACCGCCAGGTTGTACCATTACTACTGAGGTATGTACTTTCTATAATGATAATAATCAAAGCTATCCCGAAGAATTGGATGGGCAATTAAAAAAAGCATTGAAGGATATTGAAGATAGTGTGGGTACTATTTTTGGAGATTCAGAAAATCCATTACTATTGTCAGTTCGCTCTGGAGCAAGAACCTCTATGCCAGGAATGATGGAAACTGTACTTAATGTAGGATTAAACGATGTTACTAGAGAGGGACTCATCAATCAAAGTGGAGATCCAAGATTTGTTTATGATGCTCAAAGAAGATTAATTCAAATGTATTCTGATGTTGTGATGGAAAAAGCTTCAGGAATTGAACCTGAAGAAGGAATGGGAATTCGTAACCAGTTAGAACATGAGTTGGAAAAAATGAAAGAACAGGAAGGTGTAACTGAAGATACCGATTTATCAGCCGCAAATTTGAAAGATTTAGTAGAAATTTATAAGGGAAAAGTTTTGGAAGTACTCAAAAAACCATTCCCTGAAGACCCATGGGAACAACTATGGGGTGCAGTATCTGCTGTTTTCTACTCATGGGATGGAAAAAGGGCAAAAGCTTACAGAAAGATTGAAAGCATTCCCGAAGAGTGGGGAACTGCTGTGAACGTTCAAGCTATGGTGTATGGAAATCTAGGCGAAGATAGTGCCACTGGTGTTGCATTTACTAGAAATCCAGCTACTGGTGAAAATAATTTTTATGGAGAATGGCTATCAAAAGCACAAGGTGAAGATGTTGTTGCTGGAATTAGGACTCCAAACCCATTGAATGAAGTATGCAGAACTAACCATAGTGGAAATTTACCAAGTTTAGAACAATCCGTACCTCACTTATATGATGAGTTAAACACAATAAGATTGAACCTTGAAGACCACTACAGTGATATGATGGATATTGAATTTACTATCCAATCAGGGAAGCTTTGGATGCTTCAATGTAGAATAGGAAAACGAAATGGCCCTGCCGCCATTCGTATGGCTTCTGAAATGGTAAAAGAAAATCGAATTGATGGTAATACTGCAATTGGTAGAGTAACTCCTTCACAATTAGATGAATTACTTCACCCTATTGTCGATCCTGACGTTGAAAAGATTACTCCAATATTGGCAAAAGGTTTACCTGCAGGCCCTGGCGGTGCAACTGGAAAGGCTGTTTTTACTGCACAAGATGCTGTAGACTGGGCTGCTAAAGGTGAAAAAGTTGTATTAGTTAGAGAGGAAACGAATCCCGAAGATGTTGAAGGGATGAGGGCCTCTGTAGCAATTTTAACTTCTCGGGGAGGTATGACTTCACATGCTGCTTTAGTTGCAAGAGGTTGGGGAATGTGTTGTGTTGTTGGTGCTGGAGAGATGAAAGTAGACTCAATTAAAAAAGAATTTACCGTAGGAGAAGTGACTGTAAAAGAAGGTGAGGAAATTACACTAAATGGGACGGCAGGTAAGGTATACAA
The DNA here is from genome assembly GCA_002497685.1 of Euryarchaeota archaeon UBA169. Classification (GTDB taxonomy): domain Archaea; phylum Thermoplasmatota; class Poseidoniia; order MGIII; family CG-Epi1; genus CG-Epi1. Next base: position 29,788 of record DAEH01000056.1, on the reverse strand, counting down.
AGATGAATTGCCGTTGATTGAAACTGATATTACTAGTGATTATTTGACACATTTCTTGGAACTTTGTGATCAAGTTAGAAGACTAAAAGTAAGAACAAATGCAGAAACTCCATCTGATGCAAAAAGAGCATTAAATTTCGGTGCTGAAGGAATTGGACTTTTCAGAATAGAACACATGTTCTATGGTGAAGGATCAGAAGAACCTCTTTTCCATCTTCAAGAAATGATAATGGCGAATAGTCAAGATGAAAGAAAAACTGCTTTAGATTTACTATTTCCTTTCATGAAAAGTGATATCAAAGAAACTTTGAGGACAATGGAAGGATTACCTGTAACTATTAGATTAATGGATCCTCCATTGCATGAATTTATTCCACATGATACTAAGAGACAAAAGAAACTTGCTAGTTCTTTGGGTATTAATGCTCAAGAATTAGAAAGAAGATCTGATGCACTTAAAGAATCAAATCCAATGATGGGGCACAGAGGTGTAAGATTAGGAATAACACATCCTGAAATTACAGAGATGCAGGCTAGAGCCATTTTAGAAGCGGCAGCTGAACTTTCTACTGAAAATGTAAAAACATTCCCTGAAATAATGATCCCACTCACTGGAATGGAAACTGAATATAATCATCAAGAAAAAATAGTCCGTAATGTGGCCGAAAGTATAGATGGTTTAGACAATTATATGGTTGGAACAATGATGGAGATTCCAAGAGCAAGCTTCGTTGCTGATAGAATAGCTGAGACTGCTGAATTCTTTTCATTTGGTACTAATGATTTAACACAAATGGCCTTTGGATTTAGTCGTGATGACACTGGAGGATTTATGCCTGCATATCTAGAACAAGGACTACTTCCTGAAGACCCTTTTGCAAGTCTTGATGAAGGCGTGTGTGAATTAGTAAAAATGGGAATTGAAAAAGGAAGAACAACAAAGTCTGACCTAAAAATAGGAATATGTGGTGAACACGGCGGAGAACCAAAATCAGTTCATTTCTGTCATGGAGTTGGTATGGATTATGTATCTTGTTCACCATTTAGAGTTCCTATTGCTCGATTATCTGCAGCACAAGCGGTATTGAATGAAAAATAGTGCAAAACTACTATTAGAATTTAGTGTCATATTAGGTCTCATTACCTTAGTAACAACATACATTATTTCTACAGTTAATGGGAGAGTAGCGCCATTTATTCCTATTATTTCTGAAATGCCTTTCTCTGAACCTGAAGCAAGTATATTCTCAATGGGTCTTGGTATTAGCCTGTTTGGAAGTTTATTACTTACTCAAGTGTTTTATAGATTATTAAAACCGCTCGCTGAAAATATTAGTGAAGTATATGTTACTAGAAATAACATGATGAGAATTATAGGATCTATTGGGTCTATATGCGGAATTATTACGGTTAATTTTAGTTGGGAGGTGTTTCCAGTAATACATGGATTTACTGCATTCATTACATTTACATCTTTTCTAATCTGGACTACTTTTACATATGATTTATTGGATAAGAATGGATACAAAAGTGAAATAAGAAAATACGCAGTAATAACTGCTTGGTTTTTCTATGTTATGATGGCTGTATTTTCAGTTTTAGATAATTTAGAAATGAGAGAGATGAATGATGATTTTTTTTACAGAATGGACAATCCTCCTGACGTTGAAACTAAAAGAAGTATCTACCTTAACCTTACTGCCTTAAGCGAATGGAGTATGGTGTTTTCTTTTTATTTGGGTTTAAGCACCTATAGAGATTTTCTAAAAAACGAACATATCTAGAAAGTTAATTGGTTTATAATGGGGTTTTATTAAGATATTATGGCGACTGTTGACCAAGAACTACTCTTTGCCATTAGAGGTATTGAAGTTCTCTTAGAATCTGGAGTTGGTGTTGCAGAAGCAATGAAGCACGTTGCAGATGAAGACTATGGAGATTTAAGTGAAATATTCAAGCAAATCTTTAGAGATACTGAAGGTGGGAAAAATTTCACTGATGCAATCAGAACTCAAATGAGAAATACGGATTCTCCAGGATTAAGAAAAGTTCTCTCTAGCTTAATTATGTCTATTGAAGAAGATACTAACGTTATTGATAGGCTAAGATCTATAGCTGATAAGGAAGCTAAAGAAAGGAGAGTAAACTTAGATAATTTTATCGAAGGATTGTCCTCAACATCTGAACAATTTATTATTGTTTCAATATTAATACCAATTATTGTAGTAATTGGTGCCGTTGTTAATGGATTAGTGGAGTCTGCTAAATCTGCTGGTGGAGGATTCTTAGGAAATACTCCAACAATGCCCGATGTTTGTGTGCCTGCTTTATTCATTACGGCAACTATAATTATTGCTGGAATGATTGTACAGACTAAAGCAAAGGAGCCAGGAGTATGAGTTTGTTAGACGATTTAGTCAGTGCTGATGGATTATCAACAATCCACGGAATTATTTGGATAGGGCTAGGTGTTTGGGCACTTATTGGTACTTTATTCTATATACCTGCTAAAAGAAAACAGGATAAAATTAATGAATTGGAAGCTATATGGCCTGATGTCCTCGCCGATTTAGCTGAAGAATTACGTGCTGGTATGGGTGTCGAATCTGCGCTAGATGCAATTGCTTCTGGAAGAAATGATCGCATGGGTCTAATGTTACGTGAAGCTGTAAAGAGAATGAGAGATGATGGGTTCGGTATGGCAATGAAAGATTTTGCAAAGCAGACCGAATCTCCAATGATTATAAGAATTGTAAGTATTCTAAATGTAGCTCTTGGATCATCTGGAAGCTTTGCAACTACTCTTGAAAATATTTCTGAAGAATTCTGGGAAATTTACATGCTAAGGAAAGAAAGAATAACAAAAACTCAAAGTACTGCTAATTTCATTCTATGGGGTGGGGCTATGATTTGCCCAATACTATTAGGACTAATTGTAGCCGTATTTGGAAGTGGGAAAGCTGGTTCTTTCGAACTTAATGTTGACTTAAGTCTGTTAAATCAATCTCTATTTTTCTACATGATGGTTCTAGGAGCTGGGGGTGTTTGGATGCAGTCTGTAATTTTGCAAACCACTCAAACTGCAATATGGAGAATGCCCATGTACATGTTCATAGCCACTACTACGCTATTATTAGCACTAAAAATATCAATCGTATAAATATGCAACAAGGACGAATAATCGAACAATATCCGACTGCCAACATCGTCGAAAGACCTGATGCTGAGCGACCTCTGTACCAAGTAACAAAGGCTGTCAAATCACCAAGCTATGGGGCTTTGAAACCTCTTTTAGATGATGACAACCTTGAAGAAATTATGTACAATCATCCTGATAAGGCTGTGATGGTTGCACATAGAAAACATGGTATGTGTGTAACAAATGTAAAATTAACAAGTGAAGAGGCCACCTCTATTATTCAAAAAGTAGGGAAGTATGTTGGAAGAAAAGTAGGTCCTGGAAATTTATTGCTTGATGGAAGATTACCTGACGGAAGTCGTGTCAATGCAACAATCCCTCCTGTATCACCAAATGGTCCAACAATGACAATTAGAAAGCAGATGAATGATCCACTAACTGTTGTTAATTTAATGAAATTTGGAACTATGTCTCCAAGATTAGCCTCACTTTTATGGATGTTTGCCGATGGAATGGGTTCTGCACCATCTAATATTTTAGTCGCTGGAGGTACAGGTTCCGGTAAAACTACAACTTTGAATGTATTGGGATTATTTATCCCTTCAAAAGATAGATTGATTACAATTGAAGATGTTACTGAAGTTCAATTAAAACATGAGCATCATGTTCAACTTGAAACATTTAACTCAACAAAGCCGGAAGAACCTGAAGTTGATATGGATTCTTTACTAAAGAATACATTGCGTATGAGGCCTGACAGAATAATTGTAGGTGAAGTAAGAGGTCCTGAGGCTAAAACTCTCTTTACAGCAATGAATACTGGTCACGACGGATGTTTTGGTACTGTTCACGCAAATACTGCACAAGAAACGGTATCAAGACTAATTAACCCTCCAATGGAAGTTCCTCCAATAATGATGAATGCTTTACATTTAATTATAATGCAAAGTAGAATAAATGTTAATGGAAAACAAATTAGAACTATTACCGAAGTGTCTGAGCTAGCTGGTTTAGAAGGAAGTAAACCAAGACTTAACACCTTATTCAAATGGAATGGCCAATCCAATCAGTTGGAAGAAACTGGAGTTCCAAGTAAACTACGTGAGCGAATATCTAAAGCTGCAGGTGTAGCGCCAAGGCAATTCGATGAAATGGCTCAAAATAGACAGAAAATTCTTGAATCATTAGTTCAACGTAATATTGATGATATTGGACAAGTCAGTACTGTTGTCCAAAATTATTATGCTAAGATGTAAGCAAGATGGTAAGCACGTATTCTGAAGCTGGCGTAGATATTGATGCAAGTGAAAGAGCTACTGAAGCTCTAATCGCACAGATTAAAGGAGTTAATAGAAAAGGCGATGGTGAAGCCATAAAACTCGACAATGGTTTTGCAGGATTAGTAAAACTTGGAGATGGCGCATTAGCAATGTGTACTGATGGAGTGGGTAGCAAAATACTACTAGCGGAAGAAATGGACTCCATTCATACTGTTGGTATAGATTGTGTAGCAATGAATACAAATGATCTGATTTGTGTTGGGGCTGAACCGTTAAGCTTTGTTGATTATGTGGCTTTAGATAAACCTGATGAGAAATTGATGGCTAAAATTGGGATGGGACTAGCTGAAGGGTGTAAGCAATCTAACTGCACACTATCTGGAGGCGAGACTGCCATTCTTCCCGAATTAGTCCACGGTTTTGATATTGCAGGCACGTCTGTTGGCTATGTTAAACAAGATAAAATAATAGATGGAACAAAAATTACTGAAGGGAATGTTCTAATCGGTCTAAAATCTAGTGGGCCTCATTCTAACGGATATACTCTAATTCGTAAATTATTTGATGGTGACAAAGAGATTGGTAAGAAATTAGTTGAACCTACTAGAATTTATGTAAAAGAGATAATGAATTTAATTAAAAAAGTAAAAGTT
>DAEH01000056.1:13501-24299 GCA_002497685.1 Euryarchaeota archaeon UBA169 | reverse complement strand
CTACCTGTTCCTTCTGTTTTTGATTGGTTACAAGAAAAAGGAAATATTGAGGACAAAGAGATGTATCGAACATTCAATATGGGAATGGGGATGGTAATCATTATTGACAAAAGTGATGCTGATAAATCTATATCTCTTCTCGGGGAATATGCGCAAATTATTGGTTCTGTTAGACCTGGGAAAGGTATACTACATAACTCAATAAAATGAAGAATAATACGTTTAATTTTTAGATCTTAAGTAATTCAAGGCTGAGCCAGCTTTGAACCATTCCACCTGCAATTCATCCATACTGTGATTACAGACGAAAGTATCCATAGTTCCATCACTATGTTTTGCTTCTACAGTGACCTCTGAATTAGGACCTAGTTCATCAGTTCCCTTGATTGTTAATCTATCATCTACTCGCAATAAATCCCATGATGATTCATCCGCAAAAATAAGTGGCAAAACGCCTTGCTTCTTCAAGTTAGTTTCTGCAATACGGGCCATACTTCTTGCAATTACAACCTTACATCCTAAAAATCTTGGAGACATAGCTGCATGCTCTCGGCTACTTCCTTCTCCATAATTAACATCTGCAATAACTGCCCAAGGCTGTTTGTTTTCATAATAATTACGTGCAACCTTTGGAATCTTACCCTTATTTCCATCTAATTGATTAATTGCTGTACCTTGTTCCTCTGTAAATGAATTATGTGCACCAATGTAACAATTATCTGAAATGTTATCTAAATGGCCTCTAAATTGCAACCAAATTCCTGCTGGAGAAATGTGATCTGTCGTACATTTCCCTTTAACTTTTACTAAAATTGGTAAATCTTCTAAATCATTTTTAGTTGTAGCTACAAAAGGTTCCAATAATTGCAAACGACGACTTTCCGATGAAACATCTAAATCTATAGGAACTAAAGTTTCGGGAGGTGCAATATGGCCCGTCAATGTGAATTCAAAACCATTTTCTGGCAATTGATCGCCTTCAGGAGGTTCAAGTAAAAACTCTGTACCATCTTCTGCAACTAATTTATCCGTAATTGGATTGAAATCTAAAGTACCTGCAATAGCCATTGCTGTAACTATCTCGGGACTTGTAAGGAAAGATAATGTCTGATGATTACCATCGTTTCTACCGCTAAAATTACGATTATATGAAGACACTATAGAATTAACATCACCACTAGAAATATCGTCACGTTTCCATTGCCCTATGCAAGGTCCGCAGGCATTTGCCAATACAGTGCCTCCTATATCGTCGAATATTTGCATCTGACCATCTCTTCTGATTGTTTTATCAATCGTATCAGAACCTGGCGTAACCATAAACTGAACTTTAGATTTTAGACCTGCATTTTTAGCCTGTAACGCAATTGAAGAAGCTCTTTCCATATCTTCATAAGATGAGTTTGTACAAGAGCCAATCAAAGCAGCCTGAATATCAGTAGGCCATCCTTTCTCTCTTGCTTCATCTCCTAATTCTGAAACTGGCCTTGCTAAGTCGGGAGTGTGTGGGCCAACAATAGCTGGCACCAATTTAGATAAATTAATCTCAATTATTTTATCATAATATTTTTCTGGATTTTTCTCAACCTCAGGGTCTGCAACTAAATATTCAGAATATTCTTTAGATAAATCAGCTATATCTGAACGATTTGTAGCTCTTAGATAATCATCCATAGAATCATCATATGGGAAAAGTGAAGTTGTAGCTCCAACTTCAGCACCCATATTGCAAATCGTGCCCTTCCCTGTCGAAGAAATTGTTGAAGTTCCCGGACCAAAATACTCTACTATATGCCCTGTACCTCCTTTAACTGTTAACTCTTCGCATACTTTCAGAATAACATCTTTTGCAGAAGCCCAACCTGATAATTTACCAGTTAGATGAACTCCAATTATTCCTGGCCATTTAATTGTAAAAGGTAAACCAGCCATAACTTCCATAGCATCAGCACCTCCAACTCCAATTGCTACCATTCCTAATCCTCCGGCATTAGGTGTGTGAGAATCTGTACCTATCATCATTCCTCCAGGGAATGCATAGTTTTCAAGAACAACTTGGTGAATTATACCTGCACCTGGTTTCCAAAAACCTAAGCCATACTTTGCTGAAGCTGATTTTAGAAAAGAAAAAACTTCTGAACTTACTTCATTTGCATATTCTAAATCCTTTTCTTTTCCAACTCTTGCTTGAATTAAATGATCACAATGTACTGTGGAAGGAACTGCTACTTTAGAGCGGCCAGTTAATGCAAATTGAAGCAAGGCCATTTGTGCTGTTGCATCCTGCATTGCCACCCGATCAGGTTGTAGTTCAACATAAGATTTTGTTCTTCGAGGTTCCTTCTCAATTTCAACTAAATGACTAAAAAGAATTTTTTCAGTTAAAGTCATTGAACGATTTAAGATTTCTCTAGCTTTCTCTAACTTCCCAGGGACTTGAGAATAAAAATTACGAATTACACCAAAATCCGACATGTCTAAAAGTAAAGGATTGATTATATGATACTATCGTCATCTTCTATTTTAACTGCCATGGCCCAGAAAATTAAAGCGAGAAACCAAAAAAGAAACGAACAAGGCAATCTAAGTGATCTCCCGGATGTAGGAACAATGTATTCATTCTCACCAAAGAAGATAGCTATCCCTGCTAATAATGAAAAACCTGATAAAAGATACGAAACGAAACCCGTAAGGTCCATTACCAAGAATCCCATAATGTTTTCTTGGCCATCTCCATAGAATAAAATGTATTATAAATTAAAGATTTCTTCCAACCACTAGGATTAATTTCTTCCCAATCAACTTCGTCTCCATCTTTAACTTTTCTCATTCCATATTCAAATGCTCGATTCCCAAGAAGGGCAAAAATTCCTCTGCGAGCAATATCTGCCTTTTTCCTCTGATGAAATTGCTTTTTCCATAGTTTATCATAATCTAAAGATTCTGATATTGCTCTCTGAGCAAGAGCACCAGATTCAATTGCATAATTCATTCCGAATCCTCTCCATGGATCTTGAAAACCTGCAGCTTCACCAGTATGATAAATTCCATCTTTGACTGCAGTCTTAGGAAAATCAACTCCTCCTTGCCCTCCAACAGTCCCTGTAGGCTTTGCACCATCAACTATGTTTTTCAAAACATCCCGTTTTTCGACTGCTTTGTATAGTAACTTTCTAACTTGTTTCGCGTACGGCTTAGAACAGCAATTCATGATTTTGATAGTGTCGTCGTCCATTGGAATTACATAAAGATACCAGCCTCTTGGTGAATATTTTTCATCATGCATATACAAAAATTGATCCCTAGGGAAGTCAGAATTCTCATAGTAAGCTCCAAAAGCCACCATATCAGTACGTTTGGGTCCTGTTGAAAGAATATCTCCTGCTTTAGGTTTTGGTCTAGATTTAAATTTAAATTCAACACCTAAATCCTCAGCCTCCTTAGCAAGGCCTCTCTCTAATGAATTCTCTCCACCCCTTAATATCAAAGGTAATGGCTCTTTCAAAGAGATAGTCAAATCTCTTTTTTCAGTAGAGCAGATAAATTTCTTAGCATCTTTAAATGTAAATTTAGGATTCAAACCCCATCTATTAAGATAGTTTTTAGCTCCAGCTTCAGACGAAGGCGTATCTGGACTTTCTTTGAGTAAGACTTGATAATTGGGATGGAATTGCATACCTACGTCTTCCCTCGATTCATGGATTTCTACTTTTTCACCTTTCTTAGCAAAGTTTATTGCTGCAGAAAGCCCTGAAAGACCTGCACCAATTATTCTATGTTTTCTAGAATTATTAGACTTTGAAGTAGTGACCATTATTACGAGATTAGCATAGGTCTTAAATTTGTATTGTCGACATTGAAAACATTTAATAATCACTAATAATTGCTATTATTGTGTCTGACAAACTTAGCTTTTGGGAAAAAGAGATTCTTACGAAGAAAATTCCTGAGACTGAAAACAAATTTGATTTGATAATTGTTGGAGGAGGCCCTGCAGGCTCTGCTGCAGCTTGTTACGCTGCTGATGAAGGGTTGAAAGTCTTATTGTTAGAAAAAGATACATATCCTAGAGACAAGGTTTGCGGAGATGCTGTTGGCGGGAAAGCTCTGAAACATTTGCAAGAATTGAATATTTTAGAAAAACTGAAGAAAAGTCCTCATTTTGTATTCGATAGCGTAATATTTAGCAATACAAAGAAAGAGGAAGTGCGTGTTGACATTAAAGATCCAGAAGCTGTAGGTTATGTTTACCCAAGAATAAACTTTGATTGGATCTTATTTAGTGAAGCTACTCGTAAAATTGAAAACAATGGTGGCTATGTAATCCAGAATTTTAGAGTTAGTAAATTATTAATTGATGAAAAAGACGACGAGCGAATAATAGGTGTCAAAGGTAAATGTGAGACTGTGGAAAAAGAATTTCTAGCTACATTAACTATAGGTGCTGGTGGTGTAAACTGTCCTGTTGCTAAAACTTTATTGACTGAAATTAATCATGATGATTTTATTAAAAAAGAACATTGGAGCACTGCATTCCGACAATATTGGAAGAATGTGAAAAATGTTGATTCTGAAAGAGGATCTATTGAATTCCATTATGTAGAAGGCGTCATTCCAGGATATTTTTGGATTTTCCCAATCGGTGAAAATATATGTAATGTAGGTTTAGGAATTACACTAAATGATTTGAAAAATAAAGAAGTGAAATTAAAAGAACTTCAGAATTATATTATCAATGAAAAATTTGTAGATAGATTTGCAAACGCTGAACTAGTAAGAGATAGTGGAAAAGGATGGCAACTGCCATTAGGTTCGCCAAGAAGATCTAAAAGGAAATTAAGAAGAATGTTCGGTAAAGGATGTTTACTAATTGGAGATTCTGGAAGTTTAGTGGACCCTTTTACTGGTGAAGGTATTGGAAATGCACTTCTTTCAGCGAAAATGGCCATTAAACATTACAAAATGAATAAAAATAATTTTGATTTGAAAGCTGGTGAGGATTATCAGAAAGAAATTTGGGAGATACTAGGCAAAGAACTGACTAACTCTTTCAAAATTCAAAATTACACAAGGAAGAGATGGTTAATTGACTGGTTTATTGGTAAAGCCAAAAATAAACCTGAGTTACAACGAATATTATCTGAAAGTTTAACTTCGAAAGAAGCACAACAACAATTAACAAGCCCTTGGCTCCTTTTCAAAAATTTAGTTTTCTAATGCTGACTTTACAGTATTAGACATTAACATTACAACAGTCATAGGACCTACGCCCCCTGGGACTGGTGTAATTTGACTCGCGACTTCTTTAACCTCAGTTGAAACATCACCAACAAGCCCTTCTGAGGTTCTATTAACTCCTACATCAATTATGATTGCACCAGGTTTCACCATATCCTTAGTAATCATATTAGCTTTCCCTACTGCGGCAACTAAAATATCTGCTTCTTTACAATGCTCCTCTAAATATTTGGTTCTACTATGACATAATGTAACTGTTGCATCTACTCCTTTTTGAGATAATAAAAGAGATAATGGAGTGCCAACTATAGTGCTACGTCCAACTATTACAACATGTTTCCCTTCTGGATCATTTCCTGAACGATACAATAATTCAATTATTCCTGCAGGGGTGCAAGGCGTCATTCCAGAAATGCCTTGAACTAATTTTCCTAAATTCTCTGAATGAAAACCATCAACGTCATTTTCAGGTTTAATCATTTCGAGAACTGGTTCTAATTTTTTAGGGATAGGTAATTGAATTATTAATCCATCCTCACTTTCATTAAGATCATTAACAAGACTTTTTAGTTCTTCTATTGAAGTCTCTATTGGTAAATGATGGTGCGTAAGATGAATACCAACTCTAGATGCTGCATTTGCCTTTGCTTTAATGTAAGAGGCTGAAGCTGGATCGTCACCTATCTGAACTACCGAAAGTCTAGGCGCATTTTCCATTGATGAGACTTTAGCTGTCAATTCAATTTCTATTTCTTTGGCTATTTTTTTACCATCTATAATTAAACTCATTCTAAAGGCTCCAGCATGTATAATTCAACTTCAATCCGAGGACCATCACCTTGAGCTGCAATCCTTTTTCTAACTATCAATTCTGATATTTGGCCATCATCATGGTACAGAACTCCGCTTAGGCCGTCCTTTATTGCCTTAGCTAAGTTATCGGCATCTGGCCTTTTTGCATGATGCTCTTCAGTTCTGGGGATCTTAACTCGCCATTTACTTTTAGGGCATGGAAAATATGCGAAAATTTCCATTCCTAATGGTCCTTCAAATAAACCCTCAATTCCTGCTTCTTCCCTAGCTCTCTGAGCAATATATGCAATATCTGCCTTGTATACTTTACTAGGTTTAGGGTCTGTTGCAACTACAAATTTCCCCTTACGATAGAAACGAGGCCTACCTTGAGCAACTGGCTTTCCTGGTAGAGTAAATTTAATTCTCACAATATCCCATTAAAGGGGGACAAAAGTATCTTTGGATGACCATATAATTTTAATTAGTCTCACTATAAAACAGAAATGTACGAAGACTAAGTCTAGTATACCAATGTTGAAAAACTAAAATGAGAATTGCCGTCCTATTCGAAGACAGATGCAAACCAAATAGCCCCGCCTTTGAATATCTACAGAAGTATGCTGGATCTTGCGGTGGAGAATGTATACAAGTTGATGAGAATGATAAATGTAAAATCTTGGAAGATGCATGTCCGCCTTGCCTAATGAGAGCTAAGAATTGTCCTGGTGATGCTGTGAAAGTAATCAATCTTCCTGAAGAATTGGAAACTGATATGATTCACAGATATTCACTTAATGGATTTAGATTATTCCGATTGCCTACACCGTCAAAAGATTCAATCATAGGTATTTTAGGTCCTAATGGTATGGGGAAGTCAACTGCATTTAATGTACTAAATGGCACCATTATTCCAAATCTTGGTGAATTTGAATCTGAGGATACCCTTTGGGAAAATGTTATTGAAACATTACCGCGCGGAGAATTGAGAGATTTTCTAACTGAATTAAACGAATCTACTGTTAAAGTTGCATTAAAACCGCAATATGTTGACCACATTCCTAAAGCTTTCAAGGGAAATGTTGGTAAACTTCTTACATCCGTAAACGAAAGAGGATTGTATGATGAAATGATAGAAAAATTCGGATTGGGTCATCTCTTAGAAAGAAATTTAGACCAATTATCTGGAGGTGAATTACAGCGAGTTGCTATTTGTGCAACTTTACTAAAGGATGCTGATGTTTACTTCTTTGACGAACCTTCGTCTTATCTCGATATTTATGAAAGAATGAGGATTGTAAGGATTATTCAAGAATTATCTGAATCTGCAAGGGTAATTGTTATTGAACACGATTTGGCAGTTTTAGATGTAATTGCTGATTTAACGCATATTGTTTATGGTAAAAAAGGCGCATTTGGAATATTTACGCCAGCTAGAACAACGCGCAAAGCAATCAACGCTTACATTGAAGGATATCTAGCTGAACAAAACGTTAGAATTAGGGACAAACCTATTAAATTTTTAGAGCATCCGCCAAGAACTGGATGGGATGGAATGGGACTTGTTGAATGGCCTAAATTATCAAAGAAATTAGGTTCCTTTAGTCTTGAAGCAAAGGCTGGTGAGCTTCTTGGTGGACAAGTATTAGGCGTAGTTGGGGCAAATGCTACCGGAAAAACAACTTTTGTGAAAATGTTAGCCGGAGATTTAGAACCTGATGAAGGTAAAATAGAAAGCGATATTGCTGTGTCTTACAAGCCTCAATACATTGATATTCAAGAAGGAATAATTGTTGGTGATTTATTACAATCTGTTGAAGGATATGATGAACATACGTTTAGTACTGAACTAAATCGCCCACTAAATTTAGAACCCTTGTTAGAAAGAGAAATGCAAACCCTTTCAGGTGGTGAATTACAACGCGTTGCTGTTGCTGAATGTTTACTCAAAGAAGCCGATTTGTATTTGTTAGATGAACCCTCAGCATATCTTGATGCAAATCAAAGAATGGTAACTGCAAAAACCATAAGAAGGTTTATGGAAAATAGGGGTAAATCTGCACTCATTGTAGATCATGACATCTACTTTATTGATTATATTTCAGATGGTATATTGTGTTTTGGTGGAAACCCGGGAAGTAAAGGAATAGTAGAAGGACCTTACAAAATGCGAGAGGGAATGAATATATTTCTAGAAAGAGTTGATGTGACTTTTAGACGGGATAAAAATACACATCGGCCACGTGTAAATAAACCGGGCTCAAGACTAGACAGAGAACAAAAAAGTAAGAAAGAATACTACTATTCTAGTTAAGATTACATTTATTTTGAGGCCTCGATAGGGCCTTGTGATTACAAAGGCATTAGAGAACGGAGTGCAAATTTATACCAATATAATTTTGAAGAATGCCGTAGCCACTATAGCCGTTCTTAGTCTAATTACTGTTCTTCTTTTGCAATCGGCTCTAACTTTTGAACAAAATATGACAAGAGATATCGAAGTATATCTTCCTGAAGGTGAAAAATCTACAGAAATACTAATCGAAGTTAGGCAAGACTGGGCTACTGATTTAATTATTGTTTACATAGAAACTGGAAATGCAAAGGAACCTAATATTTTCAATGATATTGTTGTTGATAATGTTACATATGTTCCAACTCTAAAAGAAATTGCATTACTTGAAACTACTATTGATAAATACGGACAGACTGAGGATTTAGAAACCTATCAGGCAGATAGGGGAGTTAACGATGGGATTATCTTTACACTGAGCATTTCTACATTAATAAAAGAATTTAATTCTACAAATGCTAGATTTATTGAAGCTACGGAAGGGAAAGTTTTCGGTGGGCTGAGTATTGAAGATAATGATGACGATACTGTTAATCTAACGGGAACGTACAATATCCCTGATGATCAAGACAGAGTAGATCAAATTTACGACAGTACCTCATCAGCATTGCAAAATTTCGCAATCGATACAAATAATGATCAAATCATTGATACTGCAGTAATTCTTTTCGCGCTCAAATATCAAGGTGAAAATAACGACGCCTCACAAGAGGAAATGATTGCTAAAATCCAAGAGCATATTGATCAAAGATATAACTCACGTACAGACATGACTCAAACGGGCCTTGTTGTAGTTCTTCATGAAGTTACAGCTAGATTGTATGATGATCTATTGACTATGTTACCTATATCTTTAGGCATAGTCATTGCAATGATGCTATTTTTTCACCGAAATTGGTTAGCAATACCCGTTGTATTGCTTCCTATCTTTTGTGCCCTTATTTGGACATTAGGGATTGTAAATCTTTCTGGAGTTGTACTTACTCCAATGATTGTTGCAGCGGGCCCTATTCTTGTTGGAATAGGTGTCGATTATGGATTACATGTTGCTAATCGAATTGTTGAGTTTAAAGATGAAGGGAATAAGATGCCAAGAGCTACATTTTTAGCGCTACTAACCACAGGGAAAGCAACATTGTTGTGCGCCATCACTGATACCATTGGCTTCTCTGCTCTTTTTATTTCACCAATAGCCCCGATGAGAACTGTAGGATTTACAATGATTGTTGGAGTTATCTGTGCATTCTTTCTAACTGTTAGTATGACTCCAGCTATTATGAAGCTAACAAACTACTCTAGACACAAGTCTGATGGTTGGAAAAGTATTGCTGTATTATCAACCAAACAGTGGAAAGCGATTCTATTAGTTCTTCTATTAACAACTTCATACTCAATTGCAAGAATTGCAGTCATGGATCAGGACATCAAAGGAAGTGAATCTGCCCCTGAGGATATTGATTCCATAAAAAAACTAGGTGAGTATTCGGAGAAATTTGAGGCTGGACAAACTGGAATATTACTCATAAATGGCCCTGAAGATAGATTAAAGCCTGCTGCAAAAGATTTAGACGTTTTAGATGTGATGAATTGGACTCAAGGTGAAATTAATAATTTATCTATAGCTAATAAGAATACTAATGATATTATTAATGTTTCAGCATTTTCTATAGTTGATTTTTTCAAATCTGCACACATTACTATAGCTTTAGATGATTTAGATGGGGAAACTATTTTTGAATTTGATGGAAGCTTCTGGGACTTTTTACATAGCGATTTCTTTGGTGATGATTATGTCTGGATTGATATAAATCCACTTTATAGTCGCGAACAGCTCAGAAGCGATATGATTGATGTATTTTATGACTCATTTACTGATGAAATGCGAGCTATGCTTTTGACAGATGAATACGATAAAGCTCTAATTTATGTTAGCATGCCGTACATCAATATTGATGATACTACTATTTTAGTAAATGAAATAGATGATATTGCCTTTTTACGAGATAAACAAATGCACTCCCATGATGCTCAAATGTCGCAATTAACTGGAGGTCCTCCAGTAAGTATTGCAATTAATGAAGGAATACAAGAGACTCAATTTGATACAATTAAACTTAGCTTACTTTTAGTATTGATAACTATGATTGTGATTTTTAGTTCTGTTAAATTTGGAGTTATTACTTTTTTACCTATTTTATTAGTTATTCTATGGTACCCTGCTACTGTTGATGCCGGAGGTACGAATCTAAATATTTTTACTGCAATGGTCGGAACAATTATCATTGGAATAGGAATTGATAATTCCATTCAGATTACTGAACGTGTAAGAGAAGAAGGTACTAGTCCTGCAGGAATACAAAAGGCTGTTGAGAACACCGGTCAATCTGTTGTTGAAGCTACATTTACCACAATGGG
>DAEH01000056.1:0-13098 GCA_002497685.1 Euryarchaeota archaeon UBA169 | reverse complement strand
ATTATTACTCTTGTACTATTCTCTCTTCTAATGGCTGTTTTTGCATTACCTAGTTTCTACCATGCACTACATTATCTAATAGAAAAGTACAAAATGAAAAATTGGAAAATTAAAAATAAATTTAACTAGATAACATTTCAGCAATGGCTAATGCTGCTTGCTTAGCGTGGACTTCTACTCTTTTATCAATTTGCTCTTCTTCTGCGCCAGGACCTATTATTCCGAAACCTATCGGCTTCATTGAAAGTAATTGTAAATCTATAATTGATTTAGTAACTGCTTGACCCATCACTAATCCATGATCCGTTTCTCCTTTTTCAATAATTCCTAGAACTATAACTCCTTGGATAGATTCTCTAAGCAGTAATCGCTTTACTTGCAAGGGTATTTCCATGGAACCTGGAACCCAACATATTTCCTCAATTAATAATTTATTTTCTGCAGAAATAGTTTTGACTATTTCAACCATTTTCTGAATTTTATCCTTATGATAACTGCCTGCAACAATTGCTACCGATTTTGTCATTATTTACTCCCTTGAATTTCGTTAATTAAATCAACCATATTTTTTGTTTGTGTTTCTATTTCTAGATTAATGGAATCTCCTACTACTTTATTGGGCATTGTTGTAACACGTAATGTTTCAGGAATTAAATAGACTGAAAAAGTATTCTCTTTTCTATTGACCTCCCCAATAGTCAGACTTATACCATTCAAAGAAACGTAACCTTTTGGAAAAATATATTTCATTAATTCACTTTTTACATTTAAAAAAATAATCTGGTTATTAGTTGTCTTATCTATTTTAGAGATTGTAACAACGCCAGATACATGGCCCGAGATGATATGGCCACCTATTTCATCTCCCAAGCGTGCAGCTCTTTCTAGGTTAACAAAATCTAGTACTTTGAGATTGGATAATGTAGTAACCTTTAATGTTTCAACAATTATATCAAAAGTTAGGTTATTTTCCTTAATTGAAGTTACTGTTAAACAAACACCATCAACTGAAACACTTGCGCCCACTTTGATGTCTTTAACAAAATTCAAACTTGTTTCTATTTCAATTTGTGAAAAATTACTCGAAGTATTAATCTTAATTATTTTGGCTTTTTCCTGTACAATTCCTGTAAAAACCATTATTCAGAACTATATTTCTTCCGATATATCTTTAATATTTTAGAAATTATCTTTCGTGAGCCTGCCAAATCTTGTTCCATTTCTTTTAATCGTACTACTTTAACTTGTAAACCTCTTTCTAATAATTTTACTTCCAGTTCTTTCCGTGTAAATAGGCGTTGGTCAAAGCCTAATGCAATTACATCTGGTTTTATGTCTTCAACAATAATATCGAGCATGTCTCCTGTCCTTCCAATTACTACTTCATCTACTGGTTTAAGTTGTAAAACTACTTCTGAACGTCGTTGGTCGGATAGTATAGGTTCTCCTTTCATTTTTCGAACTGTAGCATCGTTGGCAACTATTACTGTTAAATGATCTCCATGCTCTTTTGCTGCATTCAGGAAATGTGCATGCCCTATATGAATTATATCAAAAACGCCAGTAGCTACTACTTTCATAGACATACCTCTTTGATATGTTGACCCTCTAAAAATAAATATCCATGTTCCTTTGCAAAAATCTCAGCTTCTGAACGCGTTAGAGATTTGCCAGTATTGGAAACCATTTCACAACCTAATGCAACTGGCGTTAGATCTAATTTTTTTAATAATTCAGTTATTAGTTCTGTATGTCCCTGCCTTTCTGAAAGACCTTTTGACGCAGCTATACATATTGGAACATGCCCTGGACTTCTAAATGAGTTACCCATTATTTCCCTAGATTCAATACTTGTTAAATCTTGCGCTTTTTCAACAATCTCGGAAAAAGAACGTGCTGTCAGGGAACGGTCATCATCTGTTATTCCAGTGAACGTATCTTTATGATTTATAAATATAGAAAAGGAGGATTTAGATTTTGTATAAGGTAATGTATGATTTTTCATAATCTCTAATATATTAAAATTGCTAGAATTGGAAGATGCGGCATCATATATTTCCTCCATAAATGGGAGACCTAATTTTTTAGATGTTGTAAATTCCGATGCTAAAAAGATCATTCCTCCTCCATTTTTTCTAAGATAATGTAAATTATCCTTTGTAACTGATTTAGCATAGAAAAAAATATCAGTTTCAGATTCTCTACCTTCTTCATCAAAGACGAAAATTGGGTTACCTTTTAGTAATGCAATTTTGATTTTTTCAAGATTGATAGAATCAGACAAAATATTTCCTCTTTCAAGAGTTCTATACCTGCGTTATAAAAATAGCGTAGATACTCAAAAATAAGTAATCACTTTATATCAAATATAACTTTATCAAATTTAACTATAGATTCTGATTTTAGACTAACATACCTTGTACACGAATAATCTCCTTCATTTAATCGTGTTAACATTAAAGTCCCTGCATCCCTATTACATATCAATGGATCTTTATCAGGAGAAGTGTAAATATCATGGCCACCCCATTCAATATCCCATTTTTTTGTAAAATCATAAACCACAACTAATCTTTTCCCCTCAAATTCCTCTGAATGTAGGAGAGAATAATCTCCAGGGCCATAGCTTTGCCCCTCAGACGAACGAAACTGGCAATTGAGGCCAGTTCCTTTCTTCAAAAAGTCCAGAAAATCTTTCGATTTCCAGAAATCTCCAAGATGAGCTTGTCCAATATTTCTCTTATAGAAACCTATTTTTTCATCACGTTTCAATTTTACTTCCATATTGGAATCTTCTTTAGATAAAAATTTAGATAGTCTAATGAATGGAATCTCTGCAGATTCAAAGATTCTATTAAGATTAGATAACGTAGGCTTTTCTAAATAATAAAAATTAATTTCAGACATGATACCATCCTGTCAAAGTTAAACGTTGAATGTCTGTCAATATTTCACTAACCTGATGCCAAGAAGTAGCAGAAACCTCAAACATATTCAATGAATTAAATTTAGGAATTACTCTCTTAACTAACTTTGATTTACCATCTTTATCGTCCTCAAATAAATCTAAAGAACCTCCATCTTCTTCTTCTAAATCAGGAGTCAGATGAAGACTATAGGCAATTACGCGATCTTCTACTTGATCATCATGAGGCAAGAGAAAATCTCCTAACCCATAAACATATGCTGCCATATCTATTTTAGACAATTTAGAAACTTTAAAGGCATTAGCTACTTCGTCCCTCCATATTTTATCGCCTAAATCTTTTCTTAAAACATTCAGTGCAGGATGATCAATATCTGTTAGCTTAACACTTGCCCAGTAACTAAAAAGATCTGATTCACTAAAACTGTATTCAAGTCCAGCTAAAGCGTCAATCACTAAATCTAAGGTATCCTCATCAAGAAAGTCTTCAACAACTACATGTGGAAACGGAGATGATTTTACTGGCGGGATTATACTATTTTGTCTCATTATTCCTCATAGCCCAATTCATCATTCCTTCTACAGAACCTAAATGGGTGTTTCTTTGATGTATTCCATGCTTAATATCTGTAAGCTTTAAACCATCTTGCGTTAGAAAAAGAATATCTAATATCTCTTGTGAATTAAGATTTTGCTCAATTCCATCTTCAACAATTCTCATCCAATCTTTAAACTCATTAAGTGTTTGCTTGAGAGCTCCCTCTGACATTCTAGGGCCAAAATGAGTATAAAATAGCTCATCTAATTCTAATTCTGACATTAAAGATATGCTTTGAATGGCTAAATCATGTCTATAATATCCTGGAGTAACTGGGAAAGCTTTCCCAATTTTAGGATACCAAAGGCCCAAAGAATCACCAACAAAAGCCGATTTATCGTTAATCCATGTAATGTGGTGTGGAGCATGCCCTGGCGTATGCAAGGCCTTCAGTGAAGAGAGACCTAATTCTAATTTAAAACCGTTTTCAGCCGAGATTATTCTTGATTCAGGAATTTCTAAAGGTTTCCTATATAATTCAGCTACTTCTCCTAGAAATGCAAGACTACCGGACCACCATTTTTCTATGTTTGAAACATGAGATACTGCCTTTGGATGTACTACTGCTTTAGCATTTTGGCATCGTTCCATGATGTGACCGCCACCTCCAAAATGATCTAAGTGTATGTGGGTTGGAACTATGTAATCTATATCAGACAAATTTATTCCTGTTTTAGTTATACCTTCTACTAAATTATTATGTGAACATGCTGGACCTGTTTCAATTAATGTAATTTTATCATCAACTAAAATGTAAATTGTAATAAATTCTTTTTCATCATTTGGCTCTAAATCAAACCAAAATAATTTGCTATTATGCTGATTAATTTCTACCGTCACAATATAACAATGAAAAGGGGTTTAAGTGGACCGACGGCCTTATAGAGAGCATCTAACATGTATTAGTCCGTTGAGTCAATGAAATATATACTTGTGACCGGCGGAGTTCTTTCTGGAATAGGTAAAGGAATCACCTCGTCTTCTACTGGCCTACTACTGCAACGTGCAGGATACAAAGTAACTGCTGTAAAAATTGATCCGTACCTAAATGTTGATGCGGGAACAATGAATCCGTATGAACACGGTGAAGTCTTTGTAATGACTGATGGTGCCGAAGTTGATTTGGATTTGGGTAATTATGAACGATTTTTAAGTTGTAATTTAACAAAAGAACATAATATAACTACTGGAAAAGTTTTCAAAAATGTTATTGAAAAAGAACGGCATGGCGACTATCTGGGCCAAACTGTACAAATTATTCCACATGTTGTACGTGAAATTGTGGATGGAATACAAAAAGCTGCAAAGAATGTTGATGCCGATATATGTATGGTTGAACTAGGTGGAACTGTTGGCGATATTGAATCTATGCCATTCATGGAAGCTGTAAGACTGTTGGGGAGACTAGAGGGGAAGGAGAATGTTATGGTTATTCACACAACATTAGTTCCAGTCGTCGGAGCTGTAGGTGAACAAAAGACAAAACCAACACAACATTCTGTAAAAGAGTTACAAGGCTTGGGCATTAGGCCTGATATTATTGTAGGAAGAAGTAGCACAAAGCTTGATGAAGAGATTGCTACCAAAATTGCTTTTTTTGCAGATATACCGCGTGAATGCGTAATCTCAGCCCCAGATGCAAGATCCATATATGATGTACCTATGGTATTCCTAGAACAAAAACTTCCTGAATTAGTTGAAAAAAGATTAGGATTAAATCCCAGGAAACCTGATCTAACAAAATGGGAAGATTTTGCTGAACGGATTTCAAACGGTAGTAAAAGTGTAGAAATTGCATTAATTGGGAAATATACTGACTTGAAAGACTCATACATCTCACATGAAGAGTCTCTAAGATATGCTGGAGCATTGCTTGACTGTAAGATAAAAATAAGATGGATTGAAGCTCCTGATTTAGAAGATAGTGGAAATACTGACAGTCTTGAAGGTGTGAACGGTGTTTTAGTTCCTGGCGGATTCGGGAGTAGAGGATCTGAGGGTAAAATTATGAGTGCTAAGTGGGCTCGTGAGAATAACATACCATATTTAGGCGTCTGCTTTGGATTTCAGTTAGCTACGGTAGAATTTGCTCGTAATGTTTTAGGATTAAAAAATGCAAACTCATCAGAATTAGATTCAGAAGGGAAACACTCTGTAATTGATATCTTACCTGAACAGGAAGGGGTCAAAGATATGGGAGCTACCATGAGGTTAGGCGACCATGAAGTTGTAATCTCTGGAGGGAAAGCTAAAGAACTGTACAAGAATAATACTGTTTTTGAAAGGCACCGCCACAGATATGAAATAAATCCTGAATATATCTCTCAAATTGAGGAAAAAGGAATGAAATATACTGGAAGAGATAAAAGTGGGAGACGTATGGAAATTCTAGAATTAGAGAACCACCCTTATTTTATGGCATCACAATTTCACCCTGAATTCAAATCAAGGCCTGATAATCCTTCACCATTACATTTTGGCTTAGTTAAAGCTGCTTTAGAGCATAAAGAGATAAACTAAAATACGAAGGACAAGCTTATTAACCTATTATTTCTGGCTATGTTATGTCTGATGAAGAAACAGGTAACGATGATTTTCCAGATTTCAAAGGAAAACCAGATGTAGAAGAAGATGGATTTACAACTTCTGAAATAGGAATAAGTATCGGATTTATTTTGTTAATTGCAGGATTCATATTAGGACTTATCAGGTTAATGGCTCTTAATGGAGAAACTAATCAAGCTGATTTTAATAATAATTTGGAACAATTGTACCTAGGATACTTGTTAATGTTTGTTGGAATCCTAATTACAACTGTAATCGGTTTTGGTGGAATGTTTAAAAGAACAATTACCTCATTTAGTTCACAAGAATAAATTAAAATTCGGTTGTTTTAGATAAAGTAATAGTAATTATTCCATCGCTTAAGATATAATCATAAACAAAAGTGTATGTTCCTGAATCTAAAGTTGATGAAGTTAAACTAAAAGATAATGAAATACCCCTTAAAGCAAATAATGATTCAAAACTTTCAGAGACTAGGTTGAAAGATTCACTAATCGATATTGAACCATCATCTTCAACAACCCTATATTCTAAAGCTAACGGGAAATTATTTTCAATTGCACTTATCTGAGGAGTTAGATCATGCCTTTCACCTTGGTGTGCACCCAAATTAACTGAATGTGTAATTGTACTACTAACTGCGATTAATGTTATAGACATCAAAAGACCTGAAACTAATAGAAGTTGACCTTTACTATTCATTAGGCCTCCCGGTATCCATACCATAAATGCAAACTTAAATCCCAAATCTCATTATCGCTCCAAACCAATCTAAAAGAAGTACTAATCTCACCGTCTGGGATTACTCTATCTACAATAACTTCATTCTTAGAACCGTGGGTTGCTTCCAATCGGTAAGATACCGACGAAGATAAACCTGAATCAAGATACTGCTTTATTGAGGAATTATTATCTGTAGCTAACCACCATGATAGTGTTGAAGCATTGTGTTTAGCTGAAATTGCTGAATCCGAAGGTTCCCAATTATCTAATAACTCTAAAATTTCCATACCTGAAAAATAAAGGTCATTTTGATCTGAATTATCTGCATCACTTGTAGGTAGAATATTGACTGCCACATTAACTGCTGAAGTAAACAAAACGCCTACCAATAGCACTTCCAAAACATGCATTTGTCCTTTAATATTTCTCATTAAACTACCTCCTAAATTTGTGGAGTAATCATCGATGTTGTAATACCTGCTAATTCAAAAATAAACCAGCCTAAGAATAATAAAAATGAAGCTCTTAAAAATGCAGAATATAATTTACCTGTAGACATAAATCCTGCTGCCATTCCCATTCCCATTCCTTGAATTAATAAACTGTAAAGGAAAACTGTAGATATCCAAACTTCGTTCATTTCTCTAATTGTTAAATTACCAATAGACATTGAACCTGAACCGCCTGTAGCTGCTGAAGAGTCTACGATAGCTGGAATAAAAGTAGAAGCTAAAACTAAAATAATACCAAGATAAACAAAGAATGATGCGTAAATAACTGTCACATAACTTCCTACTTCCTGTCTTCTTTCAGTTTCAAGTGCCTTAATCTCACGAGCATCATAAGAAGCTGCAAGTAAAATGTCTGAAATCTTACCACCTGCCCTATTTGCCTCATCAACCATTCGAACAGCTCTACTGACAATTGGTGAAGTGACCCTTTCTGTAAACATCCCTAAAACCTCTCCAAAAGAAACTCCCCATGAAATCTGTGAAGACATTTTATTGACTTCTTCATTAAGATTACCATATTCTCCTTTAGCTAGTGTCTGAATGGCTACAGTCATACTAAGACCTCCTTTCCAGTATTCAGCTAAATCTCTTAAAAAATCAGGGAATTTTTCTTCAACTCTAGCTCTAATCTGATCTCTACGATTTCCATAGACTCCGTAGGGCAAGAACAAGGAAATAAGTCCGAATACAACATAATCAATTGCTGAAATTTCTGGAAATGAACGAAACCATTCATTGGCAATCATTTCATTTTCAATACCGTCCACCATAGGATCTGAATCTACTGATTCATTACTTTTTATTGACGGAAAACCTAATCCATAAATTGCTTCAACTCGATTTTGCTTACCAGCTCCTTCATCATAAGTTCTACCAAAAGTGAATGAAAATTGACCGTCATTCATATCCCATGGATTGTCAAACTGTTTATCTGCATCTGTATCTACTACTAATGTAGCTGCATCTGTAGTATTATTTATGTTTGCAATCATGAAGAAAAATAAAGCAAAAACTATAGAGAAAAAGGCGACAAAAGCTGGCGCCCAATCTGTCACTTTATCTCTAACTGATAGCCATCTATTAACTTTACTATATTCCATCCATCTTCGCTTTACGCCGGTTCGTCGATCTCGATAAACTTTCTTTTCAAGATTCCCCTTAATGGCCATTAATCGGTAGACACCTCTGAACTTAAACTATAGAATAAACCTGAGAAAATTATCTGAATGATTGGGAAACCGCCAAAAATTAACAAATACATATGTATTTCTTCTAATTTCATGCCAGCTCCTGAAACCCAGAACGTAATAACTGCAATAATCATAGCAAAAATAGGTAAAGCTACAGCTACAACAACATAAGCCTCTGAAAACAAAGCCATTTGTTGTAATACATCTTTAACATGTATTCTATTTTGTTGTGCATAATATTCAGAACGATTTAAGAAATACAGTTTCAAATTACCACCTGATGTTACAGTACCAATTATTCCCTGTATAAATTCAGCAAATCTTTCTGAAGGTGTTCTATCTACTGCTTCTTTTAAAGTAGTAACTAAATCCCTTCCCATGAATTCCATGCTGTGATATATCCATGCTGCTTCATTAGATATTTCTCCATAAATATCTTTATTTCTTGCCAATGATTTAAAAGTCACTGAAGGTGTAGCATTAGATGCTGCCATTGCTGAAACATAACTTGCTGCAAATGGAATTTGTCTATCCATATTAGTCCCTCTACTGCTTTCTAATAATGCTGGAGTCAGAAATTGAATTAAAGCTACTAAAATAGGTAGCCCAAAAACCAGAATACCAATAAGTGCATACTGAATAATATTTGATACTGCGAAATTTGAACCATCATTTTTGGTTGGATCTTCCATAGTTTCAAGTTGAGGGACCAAAAATCCAACAATTGCAAGTGAAAAAATAACACCACCTAAGAAAGTTAATACTACTTGCATGGCTGAAGAAGCTACATAATCTTCTGGAAGTAAAGGAATTCTAGCTTTTACTAACTGATTTTTCAAATCGATTGAATCTTTTGTAACCATTCGACCAAACCAGCCAAGTAAAACTCGGCTAAATGTTTCGAAACCAGTTAACCCAACTAGAGCCATGAATGCCACCAACGTGGGTTAGCTGAACGCTGAACCCTATTTGCTAGCTTAGCTTTTAGACTATTCAATGCTTTTGATGCGCGTTCCTCTTCAGAGGAGATAGCCTTTTCTTTCTTATCAGAAGCATCTAATTTAGAAATATTAGTTTCAGCCTTAGATTTCTTATTCATTTCTGAACGAACATCTCTTAACATTCTTCTACCTTCAACTTCATTCAACGAAGATATGTCGCCCAAGCTTATTTGCTTAGCTAATGGTTTCAATTGTTTTAATGGAACATAATAGGCTTGATCCTTTAACAAATCATTTTGTAATCGGTTTTCAACTTTTTCCCTTCTTTGCTCTTCTTTCGCGATTAAACTAGCTCTCTTTGTAGGGTCATCGGTTTGTGATATTTTAGCATCATTCTTAGCTCGTGCTGCCTGTTCTTTAGCTTCACGTGTTTGATATTTCTGCCTAACTTTTGGTGGGAAATCTGAAACATCGACTTCAGAATCATCTGATTTAGATAAATCTAAATCTCTGTCTTCAACTTTACGTCTACGTTTCTTACCTCCAACTTGCATGTCTTCGTAAACTCTTCTCATTACATCCTCAGGATGTACATAATACTCTGCAACCACTTTAGCAAAATCTTTGTAATCTCTTATTCCTTTCTTCAAACACCATTCTATCACTAATTGCCTTCTCTTGGTTTCATCCATAATCTCAACACGATTGAGATTAGCCTTCATCATTATTTTTTCAAATATGTATGATTTACCTGTGAAAATAAATTCATCAACTGTGTTATCCCATCTGAATGCTTCGTTAGTTAATAATTCATGTGAATGTGGATCAATACCTATAATCTCAATAATACCTTTATTTCTTCTGACACGTTTTCCACCAACTCTTGTCTGAATTTGAATCGAAATACCATCTAAAGCAGGTATCAAAACACGAGGGATTTCAATCGGTTTATTTTCCAAACGGTGGACTAAACTCTGAATAGAATCTGCGTGGAATGTGGAATAGGTTGTGTGACCTGTTGCCATTGCCTGGAAAAGAACATAAGCTTCAGCACCTCTAATTTCTCCTACAATAATGTATTCTGGACGTTCTCTTAAAGCTGCACGTAATAAATCATACATGTCAACTTCTCCAGGTGCTTTTGTGCCACTTCCTGCCGATTCTCCTCCAAATCCTTGCCTAGTACAGCCAGGAATCCAGTTAGGATGTGGTAAATTTAACTCACGTGTTTCTTCAATACTAACAATCTTATGTTGCCATGGAAGGAAAAGTGAGCATGCATTCAAAGATGTTGTTTTTCCTGAAGCCGTACCTCCTACAAACAGCATGGACATTCCATATTGCATCGCAAGCCAGAAAAATGCTATTTGCATAGAAGAAAACGTTTTGAATTCAAGTAAATCGACTGGAGTAAATGGTTCATCTCTGAAACGCCGGATTGTAAATGTAGAACCTTTGGTAGATACTTCTCTACCCAATGTCATGACTATACGAGAACCATCCATTAATGTCGCATCAAGAAGCGGTTCAGCTATGGAAATATGCTTTCCACAACGCTGAGCCATACGAATAATATACTGTTCTAACTCATATTCATCTTCCCACATTACATTTGTTCGTAAAGATTCAAATCTTCTGTGGTAAACGAAAATTTCAACACCAGGCCCGTCGCAAGAAACATCCTCAATATTAGGATCTCTCATCATAGTGTCAATTTTACCATATCCTATCAAGTCTCTTTCAATATAATAATGAATTTTTTCACGGTTGCTTTTACGTGATTTGAGGCGATAACTGTCTAAAATATCATCAACGGCTTGTTTCAAAAACTCTTCCTGTGTTTCATCAAGAGTCTCTCTCTCAATATTTAGAGCTCGCTGTAGAACATCTTTTATTGTTTCCAAATCTTCTTTTTCTTGCTTTGATGCCTTAGGTTCAACAACATAATAAAATCTAGAATAATCTCTCTTATCAAATAATACTCTTACATATGAATAAGGCGGCCTGACTGGATATGTATCTAATTCTTCAAAATCTTCACCAATCTCAATATCATCCATGACTAAGTCATGTATGACTCCTTCTTTTTCTGCTGCTTTACGCTTCTTAGCTTCAGCTTTTCTCTGCTTATTTAACTTACGTTTTTCTCTCCAAGAAAGCTTTGATTCGTCAATTTGTTCTTCTTCTTCACCAATTAATCCAGAAGCCCCATCTAATGTTTCTTTTGCAGCACTCATTTTATCATCCTGAGGTTAACTTGACAACCTTTAGATTAACATCATAGGATATCACTATATAAGAAGTCGTTGACTTCAAAGATGCAGAATTTGTAGTTTCAATTGACGTTGCTGGTTCTAATGGGAAATTAACTTCAAATGAGCCTCCTCGGGGCTGAATTGTAGTCACTTTTAACCCTGTTGTTAAGCCAGTTACTTTGTACTGTATTCCATGATTTATCGCTTCAATCCCAGTATCTAATACTACTACTGGTGAAGAATTAGGATATTCTCTAACTGTATTTAGCAAATCTTCTACAGCTAATTGAAAATAAAGGGCCAGTTGCTCGGCTTCTTCTTGAGCTGTATTAGACACACTACCATTCAACATAGTGCTTGATGTAAGCATCATAGATGATAAGATTAGAACTGAAATTAATGCTGTATAAACATACCCTATTAGCTGAGAAGCACCAGAATCATCTGAGGTTAAACGTAACATGAATTGTTCTCTCCAAAATTCTAAAGTCAAATGCAGTTCCTTGACTGTAAAATATATCTTCCTCGAAACCCATATTTGCTGCAGCCGTTGATTGTGTGCTTGAAATTGTATATGTTTCAGATCCAAAGCCCCAATAAGTTGAATAATAATTTTTTAACGCTGTTGAACTATCTCCACTGAAACCCATGCGGACATTATACACTTCAAATGATGAATCTTTTCCTCCTTGATTTCTTGCTTCAAAATTATAATTACCTCCAGTCAATGATTTAGCTCCCGTAGTCATATTATAATCTGTCTGATACAATACCAAGGATTCGTATGCATCGTCCGTAGCTATAGAACGTATAATCGGTTTAGAACTTACATAAAATATGCCTCCTGGCTCTTTAGTCACAATTCCTCCATTAAATAATCTCATTTTATAAACTCCAGAAACTGAAGAATACTTGTATGAAAGTGAATCTACACCATATACAAAGAAACCACCTACCACGGTACTATTGACAGTGCTAGTATAGGTAGCTGAAGTACCATAAACTAATGAAGGAAAACCTGAAACAATATGTGCTGAAGATTCCCCCTCCCAAACGGTACCATTAGGATAAGAAATAGTTAGATCAAAGTTTTCTATAACTTTCTTGTTATCTATTATTGCAAAACTTGTTGCTTCATTTTTAACTCCAATAATTTCAAAGGAAGACCAAGTTGTGGTTTCATAATAATAACGTATCTCATCTAAATTTTCTCGATGGACAAAAGTTCCTGCACTGAAAGAAACTGTTGATGAACGTGAACTACCTTCACCTTGTATTAGTACTTGATCTAAGTCTGCGTCAAAATTTAAGAAATTATTTTGAGCTGAAGTGTATATTGCATAAGCCTCACTTTGCTGAATTTGTGGAATACCCCAAGCAAGCATAGT
>DAEH01000079.1:3533-4816 GCA_002497685.1 Euryarchaeota archaeon UBA169 | reverse complement strand
GATTTATTTTTTAATACTCCAGTTAGATCAAAATACCTCAAAAGAACTGCTACTGAACTTCAGCATATTGTTAAAATTGTAACAATTGAGGCTATCAGAAGACCTGATGTTTCATTTAATTTAACACACGGTGAAAGAAAAATTATTGATGCTCCTGAATCTAATTTGAAGACCCGAATTGGCGTACTTCTAGGAAATGATGCAGCCAAAGAATTGATTGAAATTAAAGGAGATAGTGAAGATTTTCAAATAAGAGGATTTTTAACAAAACCAGCAATATCGCGTAAAACTACTTCAGGACTTTATTTACACATAAATGGAAGGCCTGTACAAGCTCGTAATGTTTGTTATTCTATCAAAGGTGCATATGGAAGTTTACTACATGATGGACATTTTCCATTAGGTGCCCTCTTCATAGAAATACCAAAGAATGATGTTGATGTAAATGTACATCCTGCAAAAACCATAGTTAGGATTGCAAAAGAAGAAGTGGTCAACAAAAAAATTAGGACCGTAATCAATGAAACTCTAGCTGAACATGCACTTATTGCACATGTAGATCTTAGCGACTCTAAAACGTCATTTAACAGCATTACAACAGCTAATAAAACAAAACCAAGGCAATTGAATAATATTGACTCGTTTCAGCAAGAATTTGAAGTTGATTTTCATCAGAATGACGTTCAAGAAACAAACCTACCTACTATGCGCCCTTTAGCACTTGTAGAAAACAAATACATAGTTGCTTTAGGTTTAGATGGCGTTTTCATTATTGATTTTCATGCAGCCCATGAAAGGGTAATGTATGAAAGATTGAAAGATCAAATGAGATTTAAGAGAATTGGGAGTCAAAATTTACTAACTCCTATTTCTTTAGAACTTTCAAAAAGTGAAACAAATGCATTTGAAAAAATGCTACCTGAAATAAATGAGATGGGTTTTGAGGCTGAAAAATTTGGCCCTTCATCATTCATGATTAGAAGTGTACCTGCACTATTGGCAGGTTCAGAACCTGATAGAATAAGAGAAGCTATCGATGACGTTGTAGAAAGTGGAGCAATGAAATCTGCTGAGGACAGACACCAACACATGATGTACACTGTAGCATGCCATTCTGCGCTCCGTGCCGGAGACAAATTAACTATGGCCCAAATGGAATTTGTCATAAGAGAGATGGAATCTATTCCAAATCCTTACGCTTGTGTACATGGAAGGCCTACCGTGATGACTATTACTCCTGATGAATTAGACAAGAAATTCAAACGAAGTGGATTCTAATTACT
>DAEH01000079.1:0-3146 GCA_002497685.1 Euryarchaeota archaeon UBA169 | reverse complement strand
GCTACAAAGGACAAGAATATCATAACTGCCATAATTAATCCAAAAGTCACAAACAGAGGCATAATAGACAAAGCTAAAACCATAAATCCAATGAAATCAGTAAATGCTGACATAGCCACATTATTTCCTGTTTCATCTAAACTTTCTTCCATCCAATCTTCTTGATTGCCTGAAGGATTTTCAAAGCGCGCTTCCCGAACTCTCTGAACCATATGAATTGCATAATCTACACCAAGACCTATGGCTAAACTAGATATCTGGACTGTAACCAAGTTTACTGGAGTGTCTGAAAGAACCATGCCACCTCTTAACCATAATGTAATTGCAATGACTGGAAGAATTGTAATCAAACTTAATCTTACATCTCTAAGAACAATCAATACTATTATGAATGCTAAAACAATCGCAACTACCAAACTTTCTTGGAAACTATCGGTTATTTCTAGCATGTAAACATATCTTTCATAGCTCAATCCTGCTACTTGAACAGAAACTCCGTCAATTGCGTTCAAATCTGAGGCTGATGCATCTAAATCTACTTTTAAATCCATCATAGCTCCATAAATATCATCTGGACGTTCAACCTGAAACCAAGACCTAGCCATGGTCATGTTACCGTCTTCAAGAAGATACAATTCTCTAGCTGTGGATGGTGAAATAAAGAAATTACCGTCTAAATTAACAGTCCCATTGTTGTAAACATCCTTCAATACATTGTAAATCTCATCCTCAGATGTAGGAAAACCTGTTGCAGAATCTACTGTTTGAGGGATATATCCTGAATCAGGAACATTTAGTGCCAGAAGAGTTTGAGTTCGAACCACATACGGAATACTTCCGAGCCAAGTTGCTGTAGGGCTGTAAGTTCCTACATCTGTTTCCATATTATCAATTCCTACTAAAATTTCATATTGAGCTAAATTTTCACCCTCGATAAGATAGTAACCAGGTTCTCCATTCTCAGTAAATGTAGCTTGACCTAGAGAAACTGTTTGTATGAAGCGAGAATCGTTATCTGCATAATCTTTAACATCAAAACGAGATTCTGGATTCCCAAGTACAAGAGGCGATAGAGCCACACTAATTATCAGGAAAACTGCTAACATCGGCATTGATTTGTTAGCCATAACTGAAGACAGTTTTTTTACACTAAAAAATTGACCTATACTTGAAAATATACCGGTTTCAGACTCAACACTTATTTCTGTAGGTGGAAAATAACTTCTAAAAATAGGGACAAAAACACCCATTATAAGATAGGCCTGAATAATTCCAAGAGGCCCTAGAATACCCCATTCGTAAAGATCGGGGATTTCACTAAGAGTCGCAGTACCAAATGCTACAACTGTAGTTAATGTTGCAACTCCTAGTGCAGGGAATAATGATTTGATAGCTCCTAGAGCTCCAAGAAAGCTAGCTTCTCTCGGATGAGTAGAGAAAAGAGGATTTTCTAATGTAAGTCTACGCCATCTCGTAAGACTGTGAATAACGAAATCTACACCTAATGCTAACATTAGAATCGGTAGCATTGCAGCTAATTGTGTCTGAGGAAAACCTAGCCAAAAAGAATTCGCAAACATACAAATCATAACTAATGCCAATCCTAAGCCACTTACCAAAACGTCAGCTATATTCCTAAAGTAAAAAGATAAAAGAGCAACCATTAGGAAAAATGAAAGACCTATCAAGGGTGCTGTTGAATTAATTTGATCTTCAAGTTCTAAACCAAATGCTAAATATGAATAAAAATTAACTTCTTCACTGGATTCTAACTCATCTAAATAATAGGAATCAACTTTCTTTTCCCAGTATTCAAAGTGCTCATAGTCTCCTTTCTGTCTAGGGTAGTCTGAAAAAAGTCTTGAAGAATTAGCATCTCCAACCATTGAGAAACCTTTGGATTTCCACTCGGTGCCAGGTAATGCTACATATTCTGTAGAATTACCTAATTCATCTTTAGGCTTTAAACATTCCTCATTTTCTATAACACATAAATCTGGAGATACAATTTGTCTGTAGGGAAAAGACCCGTCATCTGCTTTGAAATTGAAAAGTTGGTTTAATACAAAAGTAAGATCTTCTTGTTCGGCATTATCAAAATCTGGGCCTGTATAATTTATTTGAGACGTAACTGGGGTTTCATTATTCATAATTGAACGAACTGTGTCTGCAATTCCCCATATAGAAGACAACTCGGCCTTCTGAGTTTGCCAATTAAATTTCATGTCAAAATATTGGCTAGTTACATTATCTGCCCTTAGCAAATCATTACGTTCTGTTGTTTCCCTAAAAACATCCATTTTGAGAGTATTGTGATTCTCAGAATCTACTGAATTGCCCATTACAATTTGAAAGATTAACCAATATTCTTCAGGCATATTTTCTTCAGCCCTGTCTGAAGCTTTCCAAACATCACTTTCAGGATATGAAAAATCTTCTCTTTGGCTCATTTCTCTGCCAAGATCTGGAGAGAAACCTGCAAAGACGAAAAGAAAGAAAGCTGCAAACGCAAACATTGTTAACTGCCAGCGTTTTTTAGAAGAATATCTCCTGTTCATAACCGTTTTCTATTGGTCTATTATTAAAAGTATTTATCTAATGCTTAACATTTGGAACTAATTGGGATGCAAAATGTTCATATTCATCTCCTAAATGAATGTAGCATCTGACCCAAGGGTAAAATCTACCATCTTGAGCTTCAATAAATTTCCAAACGTGACCTTCACCTTCTAAATCTTCTGCCAGTAAAATATCGCCTCGACGAATAACAACCTTGTGCTCAGAATCTTCAGAATCTACTCCACAACTTTTGAATTCTAAACAACCACTTAATGATAATACTAATTGCTTTCTAGGTGCAGTGTGAGCTAACTTAGGACCTTCACCCTCTACGTTATCTGGAACTGGAGTTACTGCAAATTGAGTTTTTACATCACCTGTGTTATCTTCAAGATTTTTATTCACTAGTAAAGAAGAAAATAATCCCACTGAACCTAAACCTGTTTTTGGTTCTATTGGAATTTGCATCTTAGCAAATCTAGTGTACCCACTGCTGTCAGTGTACATTCTGACTACCGGTATACCCTCCGTCATAACAGAGGGTTACCAACCAGTTATTTAGGCTTAGTGGATTCTGCGGCGTAGAC
>DAEH01000045.1 GCA_002497685.1 Euryarchaeota archaeon UBA169 | reverse complement strand
ACAGGTAACGGTCAAGATACTGTGAATGTTGAAACAATTGCAACAACATATCCTGATGAGTGGAATGTCGAAATTTTCCAAAATCCTTCTTGTGCAAGTAGTTTTACAGGATCAATTGGAGCAGGTCAATCAAAATATCTTTACTTATGTATAGAACCAGATCAAGATTCTGACATTGGAAATTATACTGTTCTTACTGAGTTCTCACCTAATGATGGTATTGATCCTGCAGTGCAAGTTTCAGTTAATCTTGAAGTTGCTTCCCCGAGGAGAGAGTTAGATGCTACAGCTATAGACAGTATGAAGGAAATATATCCAGAATATGAAGGGTCTACTACACAAAATAGTGTAAAATTCAAGGTCAAATTGGATAACACCGGATCGAATGATGATATTTTCATTCCTGAAGTTGAATCTACTCTTGAAGATGGTTGGACGGTCACTTTCTTCCAAGATAGTTCAAAAACGCAATCATGGCCTAATGCTGGCGTAACCATTGAAGAAGGAGAACTTGATGATCTTTGGGTTTTCATTTCTGTAAATGATGAAGCTGAAGTGGGTAATGAAACAGTTAAAATTTCAGTTAGGAACGAAGAAGATGATCCTAATGCACGTCAAGAAATTGATTTAAAGGTAGTAATCCAAAGACCTGAAATAGTCATAAAGCAAAGTAATATTCGAATAGAAATTGATGGAGTTTTCGGTAATGCTTCACAGGTAAAAGATGGAGACACAGTTGTAATTTATGTTGATGTTGAAAATACAGGTTCGGCTGATGCAGATGATGTTAATGTCGAGATTTATTACTATCCTAAGAAAGCACCGACAACTCAACAGGAAATAGATGAATTATTAATTGCAGGCTTTGAATTTGATGATTCTAAGAATACTTATATTTATCAATTATATGGAAGTTCTGGAAGATCCACAAATATTAAGGAAGCTAATTCTAAAGAATTAGTTTCAGATGATTGGCTTATCAAAGGTGGGGAATGGTATGTTGAAGCCAGAGCTGATTACGATAATAATAATGATAATGGAGAAATATTAGAAGAAAATGAAAATAATAATGACGCTAGATATTCTGAGTTACTTAGGGTAAAACCTGACCTACAAATTACAGCAATGCGTGTTGATAGTAAATATGCAGGAACTAATGCAGGTGCACCAAATGTAGATGATACAGTAACCTTTACAGTTACAGTTACTAATGCAGGAGCTGCAGATGTAGATAATAGTCGTTTATACATTACTGCTGACAGTAGTACAGACAATGAAGTGTTGAAAGATCGTACGAATCAAGATTATGTATTGTTTGATTTAGATGCAGGTGAAACACAAGAAGTTCGTTTCAGATGGAAAGCACAACTTGAGGAGTGGACTGCATTTAGTGCAGAAGTGAATCCTGTTTGTGATGATTTCAATATCCAAGACTTTACTTGCGAATCTGAAGGTGATGGGTTTTCTACAGAAACTGGCCGAATGTTTGATGAGCTAGGAAGATATTCAGATAATGTCTGGCCAAGGTCTGGAGTGTTTGAACAAAGTGGAGAAGCTGTTGAATTCTCAGTATTACCTGATTTCAAGATTAAGAAAGTAGTTATGGATCCTACCTCACCACAAGTTGGTGAAGATGTAGATATTACTGTGACTGTAGAAAATATTGGTAATGCCGATTGGCAAATATCCTCTAAACCCTTACAAATTAAGTTTGAAGATAGTACAGGCACTGAGCTTTCACAGCAGATAAGTGAGTCAATAAACAAGGATGATAGTACCGAAGTTAGTTTCACTTGGACTGTTCCTGAGAAGGACAACAAAGATTTCTTGACCTTAACATGGACAATTGATGCAGGTACAGGAAGTTTTGAGATACAGCAATGTAATGATTGCGATCTTACAAATAATGGCGATGGAACCGATAATGATGAGTATGTTATGGAAGACTTTGAGCTTCAATTAGCAGCAGTTCTCGGGGAAATCGAGTTAATTAATAGCTTGACAGAAAGAGAGTTAGTTAAAGGAGTGCCATTATTGTGGCCAGTAGCAATACTTGCAGGTATCCTCGTTCTTGGAATGGTAGCAATACCTGTTTTGAGAAGAAGAGGTGGCAGTTCCGTATCTTCAGATCCAGAAGAGGAATCAGAAGGTGAAGAAAGTCCAGCGGAAGAGACTGCAGCAGCACCTCCATCCAAGATAAGTGTAGCTATTGTTTCTACAATAGACGGTAAAACTGCAAATGTTAAAGTTCCATCTAATATGCCAGTTAACAAGTTGTTGCAAAATTGTGTAGGTAAGTTTCCATTGCCGCATGCGAACTTTGCAGTCATGTTGAATGGTGTTGCAGTTGATAACAACTTAACACTTGCAGATGCAGGTTTGACAGATAAATGCCAAGTTGATTTGGTTCCATTAGAGTAAATTTCAAGCAATGCTTGACGTTTTAGTAGTAGGTGCGGGACCGAGCGGTTCAAGGATAGCTTGGAATTTTGCCGAGGAAGGATACAAAACAATTCTTATTGACAGAGCTGAAGTAATCGGAGAGCCATGCCAATGTGCAGGTCTAATTACTCCTAGAACATTTGAATATCTTGGGTATGAGCGACCTATTATCGAAGAGATGAACGGTGCCAGATTGTGGGGTCCGAAACAGTCTTTTTTAGATTTCCAAGCCTCAGAAACTAAAGCTTTGGTAATAGATAGGCCTGATTTAGATCGCTCGATAGCGAATAAAGCATCTGAAGCTGGAGCTGAAGTACTTCATGGCCATACATATCTGGGCCACGAAAAAATCAGTGGTGGAATTAAGGCAAGGATTCGAAATAAATCCAAAAAATTCAATATTGAAGCTAGATTGTTAGTTGGAGCTGATGGTCCTCTATCAAGAGTCGCCAAGAATTCAGGCATCAGTGGTAAAAGAGAAATACTTACTGCATTTGGTGCTGATGTTAAGGGATACAAGGGCCGGGAGAATCATGTTGACCTTTTTGTTGGTTCAGAACTAGCTCCACGTTTTTTCGGTTGGGGGATTCCTACCGGACCCAATGAAGGACGCATTGGCATAGCTACTACTTTACCGCATAAACCAATGCCTTTCTTCAGAGACTATTTTTTGAAAGGAGCACCTTCAAAATTATTAGGGGGGGCTAAAATAATTAATTTAATAAGTGGTCTAATTCCTTTTGGAATAGCAAATCCTAGCTATACCGATAATATAATACTGACAGGAGATGCAGCAGGTATGCCAAAACCAACATCTGGAGGTGGCATATATTCAGGGCTAATATCAGCTGATGCAGCATTTGAAGTTGCACATAGAGCCTTGAATTCTGGAGATTTAAGTTCTAATAATTTGAGCGAATACCAAAATTTGATTTCAGAACGAATAGGTGGAGAGTTGATTAAGGGCAGTTATCTTCGAAAGGCTTTTTTGACTTTAAATGATGATGAATTAGCTGAAATAATCTCTATTCTTGGAGAGCCAAAAGTAAAGGAAGTAATTGAAAAGACTGGAGACTTAGACTATGCCTCTTTAGCTGCTTTATCGGTACTTAAAACTCAGCCAAAATTGATTAAATTTGCCCCTAATCTTTTGAAGCCATTTATTTAATTCAGGATATGTTTCTTCTTCCTCAAGGTAGAAGATTACAGATAATCCTGCAAATACAATTGTAAGCGTAATTAGAACATAGAGGGGCCATTTTGGTATTGGTTTTTTCACACCGAATGAAGAATCAGGTATTATTCCATCAACATTTAATGAATCAAGATTAATGTTACCAGGATAATTTTCAGTTAGATTTGTTGTAGCATTAGTCCACTGATCCATATTCCAAAATCCTCTTGATTGAAGTATTCTTTTAGTCTCATTAAGTTCATAATTCATTGAGAATCTGATAAAATAAGTTCCTTCTTCAGTACTCTCTTCTGTATTTATATTAAATTTTAACTGTATAGTTTGATTAACTAATATCGATTCAATGTTAAAGCTTGCTATACTAGGACTAGAACTATCTAAGCAGCTTTCCTCTTCACCAATATAATTCCAACAGTTTTGAGTAATAGTTGGTCTTTTAGCGCTATTAATTTCATCCAAGGCCTGTGATTCTTCTATGTCTGCTCTATGATATATCTCAGCATCAATAATTACATTTGTGATGTTTGTAATGTATCTGTTTTGTATTTCAAGAGAAAACTCTCCATTTTTACCTGGTTCTAGCTGGGGAGTCTCAAAATTATGGAAATTTGGTATATTGCCAGGATGGCTTGTATATTCATCAATTTCAGATTGTGCAATAGGCAGCATCATAATGATGATGATAATGCCTAGGACCTTTCTCATTAGTATGCTAGATAAAGCTCCCTTTAAAACGAGTTTCACACCTTGTACATATATAATTTATAAGGGATAGTCTTTGAGATTTCATGAGAATAGCTAGAGTTCTAATCCTTTCATCAATATTTTTCTTGGTTTTCGCAGGTTTTTTTGCAGTAAATGCAGAAGCTATGCAAATATTTGTTAAAACTCTTGAAGGGAAAACGATTACTTTAGATGTTGAACCGGACGATAGTATCGAGAATATTAAGTCTAAAATCCAGGATAAAGAGGGTCTTTTTCCAGATCAGCAGCGTTTAATTTTTGCAGGTAAACAATTAGAGGATGGTCGTACATTATCAGATTATAATATACAGAAAGAGGCAACTTTGCATCTTGTATTGCGATTGGGAGTGGAGTATAATTCTACAGGTTTACATGTGGATTTGGGAGAAAATTTGCTAATTACTAACTCCCATGTACGTTTAGAAGGAGACATTTTAGTTGATGGCAATCTATCTATTGTAAATAGTAATATCATTGTTAATCGTTCATTAGATATGACTATATCTGAGATAAGAGTAAATATCACAGGAAGTCTAAATATATCCAATTGTACTATTTCAGCATTTGGCAGTGATAATTTCTCTTACAGTATGTATACGATTGTTTCAGATGCGGGATCATTAGCAATTTCAAATTCTAGTATAGATTATTCGATGATTTGGCTTGTAGGTGGAGAAGCAGTTATTCATGATACTTTATTAGATGGTAAAAGTATTGTTAATTATGGAGTATTTTCAGAAGATACTATTTTAAATATGAATAACGTATCAATATCGAATTATACACTCGGTCTTCGTTCCATAGGTACTATCCCTCTTCAAACGGAAGTTAGTTTCTCCAATTGTACTTCTTGGCGAACTCAGGAATGGTGGGTTAACTTTACGGCAATTGATACTTCAACAAGTTTGCCAATTGCAGGATTCCAGATTAGGCAATGGGATATAGATGAAACTATGCTAGGTACTTGGAATTGGGCTAAAGAATATGAAATCAACTCTACAGGTCAGCGGATTAATCACCTCTCTAAGTTCACGGCCTTTGCAAATTTTGGAATTGCTCATGTAGATGATAGCTGGTCACAAGAAATAACTGAGAATACGGCACTTATTCGCTCATTTAATCTTAATCTGTCAGCAATCAAGTATGAATCTGCAGAAGTTTATGCTTCTGGTGAAATTTGGAAGCCTGGACAAATAGTTCCGAAATGGTCTGATATTAACGTTCTTGTTACAATTAATAATCCTACCGATTACAATTTTTCAAATTTATTTTTTGATATGGATATCAATAATAACAAAGGTTTTGCTCGAGATAGCATCTCTCTTTCTCCAAACAAAAAAACAGTTAGTAACATTTCTTGGAAAGCCTCATTAGAGGGTCCCTTATCATTAAGAATTACTACATACCTTGATCTTGGCTTATCAGAAAAGAATTCAACCCTTTCCCTATCGAAATTTGTTGAAGTAGGTAGTCAAAAGGAAGAGGTCAAAGAATCTGGGAATATGTTTGCTTTATTCGGAATATTAGTTATATTATCTGCATGTACTTACATTATTTATTCCGGCATAGAAGAATCGGATGAATTATCAGCTGCCGAGATGGCGTTAGCTTCAGAGAACAATGATTCTGGAGATGTAGACTTAGACGAAGAAGAGTAAAAGTGACAAAGATAGTATTAGGTATTGAGTCAACAGCACACACAGCTGGTGTTGGAATTATAAATTCTGATGGTAAAATATTATCTAATCAAAGATCTATGTATATACCTAAAGAAGGTGGTATTCATCCTCGTGAAGCTGCCAGGCATCATTCAGATACTTTCCCAGCACTTTTTGAGAAAGCTTTTGATGAAGCAAATTTAGACCCATCAGATATTTCTTTAGTTTCTTATGCACGAGGTCCTGGCTTAGGTCCTTGCTTAAGAACTGGAGCAACTGCAGCTCGCGCGTTTGCTTACACACATGATATTCCGCTTATTGGTGTTAATCACTGCGTAGCTCATTTAGAGATAGGTTTGTTAGAGGGTGCAACAGATCCGGTATTGCTTTATTTGTCAGGAGCTAATACTCAAGTTATAGCATATGCATCTGAAAAATATCGAGTTTTTGGGGAAACTATAGACATAGGTATAGGAAATGGCTTGGATAAATTTGCTAGAGAAGCAGGTATGGGCTTCCCTGGCGGGCCTAAAATTGAAAAATTGGCAAAAGGACCAGAATTATTAGATTTACCTTATTCAGTGAAAGGAATGGATATGGCTTTTTCAGGATTGATGACTGCAGCTAAAGCTAAACTTGATTCAGGCCATTCTATAGAATCTGTGACGTACTCATTGCAAGAGAATGCATTTGCAATGTCTTGTGAGGTAGCTGAAAGAGCTCTAGCCCATACAGGTAAAAATGAGTTAGTTCTTGGGGGTGGAGTTGCTTGTAATGAGCGATTAAGAGAAATGGCAACAATAATGTCGGAAGAACGTGGAGTTAAGTGTTTTATTCCATCAAAAGATTTATGCGTAGATAATGGAGTTATGATTGGTTGGCTTGGTTATCAGATGATTAGTGCAGGCTATGAAGTTTCTGATGTAGATAATCAAGTTCATCAAAAGTATCGAACAGATATGGTGGAGGTTACGTGGAGATGATATTTAGAGGAGCTGAGGCCGTTATTGAGAAAATAGAATGGCAAGGGCATTCAGCAATTTCAAAAATAAGGAACAAAAGATCTTACAGGCATCCATCTCTTGAGCAGAGACTAGTTACTGAGAGACTCAGAAGTGAATCACGAGTTATAGAACGTTTATTGTCAGAAGGTATTAATGTTCCATCATTATATGAAATTAATTTAGCAAATTCGGAGATTGTAATGGAATTTATAGACGGAATTACACTTGAAAAAGGACTTAGAACTGATAATTTTAGAGAATATTTGTTGTCTTCAGCTAAAATTTTGTCTCAAGTTCATTCATTAGGAATAGTTCATGGAGATCCAACAACTAGTAATTTTATGATATCAGATAAGTTATACGTAATTGATTTTGGTTTATCTGGCTTTGATGATGATGCAGAATCTCGAGCTTCAGATATTCGTGTATTTTTAGAATCTCTTGAGGCCCATCACTCTGAGATATCAGGAAGAGAGATATTTCTTGAATCTTATTCTGAATGGCCTTCATCTAAAGAAGTACTGAAAGCTCTTGAAGTCTTAGAGTTACGTGGCCGTTACAATCTAATGAGAGGTTAGGCTCACTGTAATAAATCCCCCTTACTATTTATGTTAGAGGAGTAATTTGAATTTACTAAGAAATTTCATCACATTTGCTTTATTTGTAATACTAATTCTCTCGTTTTCCCAGGCTGAAGCATCAAAGGAACCCGTCTGGTCTTGGTCGTCTAGCACTTCGATTACAGATGTATCTATTTCATCAGATTCTAGAAATATATCTGCAACTTATGCGCGATCAGTTTCACTATGGAAAAATGATACAGACTCACCCCATAATCCATATAATACAAAAACACTTACAGAAGGTATATCCGATATGGCAATGTCTTCAAGTGGAGATTACGTTTTAACTGGAGAAGAAACAAATAAAGTAACTCTATGGAATGAAGGATCAAAAGTATGGGATAAGGGTGGTTTTCTTAATGGAATATATGGAGTAGATATTTCAGACGATGGGTCTAACATAACAGTAGTGGACCAAAAAAATGTTTACTTTTTTAGTAAAGATAGTAGTACTGAAGTGTGGAATGAAAATTTTGCAGAGCAGTACATGGCTACAGTTAGTATTTCTCCAGATGGGAAATACATTGCAGCAGGAACTTTTGATGGAAATGTGTATGTTTTTTTAGCATCAGATAAGGACACAGTTTGGTTTCATTCGGATGTATCAGATGGAAGAATAACCGATATTGATTTTTCAGGAGATAGCTCACATTTGGTTATTGGGACCGCTTCAGGCCGTGTTCATGTTTATTCCTCTTCAGGTGGTGATCCTATAACCATGGTTCAGCCAAATGATGTGTCTTGTGTTTCAGCAGACTTCCATTCAAATTATTACATTT
This sequence comes from Euryarchaeota archaeon UBA169, assembly GCA_002497685.1. Classification (GTDB taxonomy): domain Archaea; phylum Thermoplasmatota; class Poseidoniia; order MGIII; family CG-Epi1; genus CG-Epi1. The sequence goes on along the minus strand of DAEH01000045.1, from coordinate 12,221 downwards.
ACGGAACTGATGAGGGTATGGTTACTCTTTTTGATGGGACAATAGGTGCAGATATCTGGCAAAAAAATATTGGAGGTGTAATTAATGACTGTACTTTTAATGGTAGAGGAACTTATGCATTTGCAGGTTCAAGTAATAAGAAGTTAGTTTTGGCTAATGTAACAACAGGGGATGAAGTTTGGAGAGTAAATGCAGTAAGTGCAGTAACATCAGTTTCATTATCACTAAGAGGTGAAAACCTTCTTGTTGGGACAGATTCGGGTTTATCTTTATATTATGAACAATTATTAGATAATCAGGCTCCAGTAGCAAATATCGACCTTATTGATCCAAGCGTAGCGTTACCAGGAGAGTTGATAACATTCACAGGTTCAGCTACAGATATAGATGGTTCAGTTTCTAATTACCATTGGTCATCTTCCATTGATGGAAATTTATCTACATCAAATAATTTCACACTTTCTAGTTTAACAATGGGGTTACATACAATTTCTTTTATGGCTCAAGACGATGAAGGAAGATGGAGTGTTCCAGTTACTATGGAAATTGGTGTGGGAGATTTTCCACAGGTTTCTATTGTCTCAGTTTCAACTTGTTTAGACTTTACTAATTGTATGATAAGCTTAGGAGATACAGTATCTTTTTCAGCTTCAGCTACTTCGACTACTTCAGATGATATCCTTATGGAGACTTTTGAATGGTCTTCTAGCATTGATGGTTTGGTTTCAGGAAGTTTAAATTTTACTTCTTCAGAATTGAGTTTAGGATCTCATACAATCACATTCAGGGCAAAAAATAGCGTAGGCTTTTGGTCATCAAATGTAAGCATGGACATTATTGTCAATGGAGTCCCTACAATTGTTTTAGACACTATAAATTCTAATCCAGTTATTGCAGGTGATGAAGCTCAAATAACAGTTTTAGGAACGGATGCAGATAATGACGAACTCACTTATTTTTGGTATACTGAGAGTGTAACTCTTTTTAATGAGGATAATAAAGCCTTATTTTCATCATCATTTTCAGATCAGGGAGAACATATAGTATCAGTTTATGTACAAGATTCTAAAGGTGCTGTAAGTGACATTCTTAATTTGACGATTACAATTATCTCACAACCTTCAGTTGAATTAATATGTGATCCTGAAATTGAAATTAATAAGGAGGCTTTTTTCACCGCATCAGCTTTCAAACCTCAAGGTTCAATTGTCAAATATGAATGGGACTTTGATAGTCCAAGTAGAGTTTTACCAGATTCAATTGATTTTGTAGGTTTTAATTTTGCAACACATTCATATAATTTAACATCAGAAGATGATGATGGCTATACTGTTGTAATTAGAGTTACAGATAACGATGGTTTGACGGCAACGAATTATTGTCAGATTCCTGTAATTGAACAGAGTTCTCCAGGTTCTACATCATCTGCAGAAGATGGCGGCCTGAGTTCTAAATTAACAACTACAGGTGGATTACTTGGTATTGCAATAGTATTGATTGGAATTGGAGGTTTGGTGTTTTACTTTAGCAGAGATTCTTTTGACACCTACTCATCAACAGATCCTAAGTATTCGCAGCCTTCTTCTGAAACTTCTTTAGTTTCAAAGTCAGATGAGGAAGAAGTAAAAAAACCCACAAAAAGAAAGGTTATGAGAAAAAGAATGGTAAGTAGAGAGATTCCTGAGACTATGACGGTTGAATGTCCACAATGCTCTTCACAAATAGAGATTCCAAAAGTATCCGGAACACAACAACTCAAGTGTCCAGATTGTGGTTTAGAAGGGGAAATTGACACTTAGAATAGTGTCTAGTTATATTTTATAGGGTTCTTGTGATGGAGGTGATGTAGAAATGAAGCGCGTAAAGTTAATTAACGACCCAGCCGAACTAGTAGCACTTTTTAGAGCAGTAGATTCAGAGATTCGAAGAAATGTATTGAGCACTTTGGCAGATGGCTGGACAATGATTAGTGAATTAATTGGAAAATTTGGTGAAGAAGCGAATGATATAATTGTATACTACGAAAAGTTCAAGTTGATTGAATCGAGATGGGAGGTTAATAAGGAAACAGGAAGGCCTGAAAAGAGTTACAGAACCTTCTATAATGCTTTCCAAATTTCTACCTCTTTAACCTTTGATGAGACTCAAGAGTTACTTACTGTAGTTCTAATGTCAGATAAAGAATTTATTGATTATGAAGATAAGATTGTTGATTTGATTGGAGATGAAGGAACTTTTGCAAATGATGTTGGAAGAGATATTGGAGTTAGTTCTCTTACGTTGAAGGGTTTAGTTAGACGTTCTGTGAAATTTGATTTTAAGGGGCATAATATAGTGCCACTGAAAGAGGAAGAATAGTGAACGATTTAGATATTGATGAAACATTACCTGGTCAAGAAATAGAAGAAAATATTAAGGAAGAAGTTATACGAAGAGAAGCAGACATTTCATCTTCGATTAAGACATCAAGTTCACAGTTTGGAGATTCTTCAACTGAGGCCGAAAGAGAAGAATCATTGAGAGGTTGGTTATATCTTGTCGCAGGAGCTGGATATGGTACTCTTGTGGTATACTTAGTTTTAGTTATTCAACAAGGAATGAATATACCTCTTTTGAGTTCAGGCTCGGATGTCTCAGATACGTCAGGGGCACTTTCCACAGCCGTTATAATTTCAGCAATGGTTTATGTTACAATATGGTTTTTTATGTCTGGTAAAAATCATTCATTTTTCACAGATGATCCTGATAAAGCTAAGTTTTATGCAGGAATAATTGGTTTAGCTTCTCTTGTAATTATAGCAATTAGTTGGGAAGATCACCAAAGAGAGATGATAATCTCGGCAATTTTAACTGCAGTTTCAACGTGGTCTTACATTAGATCTTCAGAAATGAAGGCGTGAACTTTTTTTAATTTTTCAAGTTACAATTCTTCGTAGGCATAGTTTTACTCCCAGGTAAGTCATGATTACAGTCATGATAGTTATGTAGGTTACAGAAAAAATCAAATTTTCTATTCCATCTCCATAGGCTAAGGTACGTGTGACTATAGCTGCATGAGTTAAAGGTAAACACATCGCAATATTTTGAGCGATTGGTGGGAATTCACTCAAAGGAAAAAAGGTTCCAGCTAAGATAAACATTGGATTTACAAACAGAAAAAAAGGTATGTTGAACCAGTCGATAGATGAGGTATATGAAGTTAAAATGAGTCCCATTCCAGCAAACATTAATCCAATTGGAATTGCAACAATTGGCATTAAAACAGCTCCTTGCATCGAAATTAAAGGCTGATTAACGACATATCCAACAGATAAGATGGCTGTAGTCATTAGAGTTGCATTAGTAACTGATTTTGTGGTAGCCCATAATAATTCAGCTACTAGTACATCAGATGCAGAAGCTGGTGTTGCAGCTATTGCTTGCCACGTCTTTTGGTAATACATTCGTACAAAGGCAGAATACGTAGCCTCAAAGAAAGCTCCAAACATCATCGATATTGCAAGAATTGACGGAGCTATATACTCTACATAACTAACACCGCCCATTTCGTTAATATACGCCCCTACTCCAAAACCAAATCCCAAAAGGTACAAAATAGGCTCAACAAGAGGTGGTAATAGATTTGTTCTCCAAGTTCGTACCCAGACATCAGCATGTCTTCTCCATACGGCGTATACCATCTGAGGTGAAATTCCTTGAATTTCTTTCATTCTTAATCTCTAAGTTGTCTCCCTGTTAAATTTAAAAAAACATCTTCCAGCGTAGCTCTTCTTCTGATAATATCAGTTAAATTTTCCTCATCATTGAATTCAGATATGATATTTTCAATTTCTTTTCCATATAAGATAATTCTATCGGTAACTCGACTGAAACTTACTTTCATTAACTTACATTTTTTCTCAATTAAGTTTAAAGTTTCTTCATCTTTTCCGAATGATAGTGCTACTAATTCGGCAGCATCATCTCCGATGGTTTTTTTAATTAGTTCTTTTGGATTTCCTTGAATTAAAATTCTACCAGAGTCCATAATTGCTAGTTGATCGCATAATATTTCAGCTTCATCCATGTAATGCGTAGTAAGAAGAACGGTTTTTCCTTCATTTTTAAAAATTCTAATTTGGTCCCAAACACTATGCCTTGATTGTGGATCCAAACCGGTAGTTGGTTCATCTAAAATTAATAATTCAGGCTCATTTATCATTCCTCTCGCCACTATAAGCCGCCTTTTCATTCCTCCAGACAGATTGTTAATTTCTTGATCTGCTTTATCGGTCAATTCGACTTTTTTAAGAAGTTCTTCGGCCTTTTCTTTCGCTTCATCCAATTCTATTCCAAAATATCTGGCATAAACAAGAAGATTATATCTAACTGAAAAATCGGGATCTAAATTATCTTCTTGAGGTATGACTCCGATTTTTTTTCTAATCTCTCTACTCTCGCTAATCGTATCCATTCCTAAGACTTCCAATTTACCATTTGTAATTGGAGAAGAAGCTTGAATCATTTGAATCATTGTTGTTTTTCCAGCACCATTTGGGCCGAGTAACCCAAAGCAGATTCCTTTTGGTATTTCTAAAGAAACATTGTTAACTGCACAAAATTCACCATAATTTTTGGTTAACGACTTGGCTGAGATTGCACCGTTCTTCAAGATTAGTGGCGCCACATTGGTAAAACAGAGTTATATCCTGCAATGGCGATTCCAGTCATTGAAGCTGTTTTCTGACTTGTTGTTCTAAGGTGCTCAGCCCCTAAATCAGAAGTTTTTCCGACACCTAATGATCCGATAGTTCTTGATAATTGTTTTCCATATTCTTTCAATTGATTTCGGTCACACTTACTCTGTAAAAATATTCCAGAAGCACCTAATGCTAATAATTTTACAGAACCATTATAATCTAATTTATCAGTTTCTGCAAGAATAGTTATCTTATTTTTATAATTTCGTGATGAAATAAGTGCAGCTTCCATAGGCACTTTATCACTTACCAAGATTACTCCATCTGCACCAGATTTTGCTATAATTCCTAAGTCATTATCAACATCACCAGCATAAATTCGGATTAAGATGGGTACTTTATTTGCAGAACCTTGTTTCAATAAATCAACTATATTCGATAAATCAGTAGGTCTTTTCATATCTAATCTACGATTAATATCTGTTGCAGTTAAATCTATAATACCTAAGTTGGAATCATCAATATTGTCATTAATTTTCTCGTTAATCTTCCAAATAAAATAAGAGGGTGCATTATTTCCTTGCCACAACAAAGGTATAGTGAGGTTCAGAGGTTTTTCTCTTTTAGAACCGATTGTCAATGATAAATCTAAATCATCTAATCCAGGAGTCCTAGGTCTTCTTGTAAGGCTGGCAGGAACTAAAACTATGTCGTCATTTAGACTATGGTAATCCGGTTCGTAGTTTTTTTCTTTTTTGGATAATTTTTTAGAGGTGATTAATTTAAAATCCAAATCTCTTGAGTCAATACCATTATCCTTAAGTTCAGACTTTATTTTTTTCCAGTCTCCAGGAGATACATTTTTTATTTCGATGTTATCATTTTCATCAAAGTCACCAGCAACAAATATTTTGCCATTATTCATCATCCTACCAATATCGCCTAAAATATCTCCACAAACAGTAATGCTCCCTTGATTCATGCATGTAGCTAAATCACCTCTAACACTTCCAGAAATTAATAATTCGCCACCTTGCATTGAACCGCCAGCATCTCCATCCACTGACCCTTGGATAACTATCCTTCCATTAGCCATAGAGTGTCCGACACCTTCGTCACAATTTCCATTAATTATAATTTCACCATTTAGCATTCCATTGCCAACAAATCTTCCAGCATCTCCGTTTAAGACAATCTTGCTTCCTTGATTTAATCCACCAAAATTATCTCCAGCTTTACCTTCGAACACGATACTAGTTTTCTTAGGCATATTTGCAGCAATGCATGATTGGTTTGCTAAGTTTGTAACTTTAGCAGTATCATGGTTTTCAAATCTTTTTCTTAGCTGTTCATTAATCAGCCCAGAGGTCCAAGATTCAGAGTCGCTCATTAGTATCTTATTTGTAACCTGTATTTAGGTGATTAGGTGGAATTAATGTCCTCTTGTAACCATATATTCTAATAAATCTTCCAGCATAGTTCTTGCATCGCTTTCAGGATATTTCGCAATTGTTTTTTTAGCTCCATTAAGATAGCTTAAAGCCTGCTCGCGACAATTGTCAAGGGCGCCACAATTAGACATTATTTCAACGGCCCTCTTAACATCCTCATCTGTATTTTGGTCATTATCAAGAATTTTTATTAGTTCATTTCTTTCATCATTGTTTGTTCGATTTAAGGCCTCAATAACTAACAGTGTACGTTTTCCTTGCCTAATATCAGAACCAGAAGGTTTCCCTAGTAGTTCAGCAGATGCAGTAGCGTCTAAGTAATCATCCCATATCTGAAAACCTAAACCAACCCATATTGCCATTTGTCTTAATTCATTTGCTTCTTCTATTTCTTTTCCACCTATTAGAGCTCCACCATATGCTGCAGATCCAAATAAAATTGAAGTTTTTAATCTAATCATTTCAAGGTAAAGTTCAGGATCAACAGTTTCCTCCTTTTCAAAATTTATATCCATTTGTTGTCCCTCTGCGATTCTTCGGACAGTATATGCAGTATGGCGAACTAATTCAGATTTAATTTTATCTTCAACGTTACTTTCAGCAATCATTTCAAATGCATATGCAAAAAGAGAATCGCCAGCTAGAATGGCCGTCGGCAATCCGAATACGGTATGGCAAGCAGCAACACCATGTCTTAGATCATCATCATCCATTACATCATCATGAACCAGAGTAAAGTTGTGTATAACTTCTAATGACGCAGCAAAAGGTATTGATTTTGTGCCTTCGCCACCAACCATTTCACAGGTAAGTTGGGCCATAACTGGGCGAAGCCTTTTTCCACCAGCAAGAGGTATGTGTGCCATTGCCTCATACAGTTTTTTCGGTTCTCGTATAACTAAGTAATTGTGGAGAGCCTTCTCAACTTCTTTTGCTTTTTCAGCCAATCTAATTTTTATGCTCATTTTACTTCTCCCATATGGTGTACATTTTTATCACTAACATTCTCTAAAGCTTCTAAGTTTTCCCAAATATTATCTAGGAAATGTTTTCTTATTAATCTGAACCATGGTCCTATTTTAACATCACCGTTATTTGAGCGTTCAAATAGTTCATCTAGTTTTTGAATATTAACATATTTAGTTTTTTGAATTTCATTAGGATTAGGGTTAATCTGAACATCCATTTTGACTGCAAAGATGTAATCTACTTCATGTTCAATCCATTTTGCATCAGCTCTAGCCTTGTAATGCATTTTCGTAATAAATGTCAAATCTTTAGTTTCAATTTGCCCAGCTTTAATTCCTAGTTCCTGAGTTAATTTTCTGATTGCAGCCTCTTTTGCACCCTGTATTCCACTTTCTTCGCCATTTTGATAAAGAGGGTGGCTACAGCAACTGTTGGCCCAAATAGATGGAAAAGTTATTTTCTCATCAGCCCTCTGTTGTATTAATAATTCATCATTTGTGTTAAAGAGTAAAACACTGAAGGCACGATGCAATTTACCTTCATTAAGGTGACAATTCACCTTTGAATCTTGCCCAATAATCAGGTCATTATCGTCTACAACAATACAGTTTTCTTGCATCATCTCTTTTTGAGCTTTGTCATATCCCTGAAGTTCAGACTCTACAATAGCCATAATGTTGTAAGAAGTGGCCAATTAAAAATAGCTAGTACAATTAAGTTCTTTATTGTAGCTCTTCATGTACTGATATGACAAAACTAGATTTCTTGAGTGAATTAGGAATTGAAGATATGAATTTGGGAGGATATTCTGATAATTGGTTGGGCTCTGGAGATGATTTAGATTGCATAACTCCAGTAGATGGGACGTTGATTGCAAAAGTTAAGCAATGCAACTCGGACGATTATGAGAATATTTTACAAAAATCGACAGATATTTTTAAAAAATGGAGAATGGAACCCGCACCAAAACGAGGAGAAGTTGTTAGGAATTTAGCTAATGCCTTTCGTGAACATAAGACTGCACTCGGCAAGCTTATTTCTTGGGAGATGGGTAAAATACAAGCTGAGGGAGAAGGTGAAGTCCAAGAAATGATTGATATTGCAGATTATGCAGTTGGATTAAGTCGTCAACTTTATGGAAAAACTATGCATTCTGAAAGGCCGAATCACAGAATGTATGAACAATGGCACCCTCTAGGAGCAGTAGGTATAGTTACAGCTTTTAATTTCCCTGGTGCAGTTTGGGCTTGGAATGCAATGATTGCAGCAGTTTGTGGTGATGTAATGGTTTGGAAACCATCATCTAAAACTCCACTTACAGCAATAGCAATTCAGAAGATTGTCAATGATGTAATGACGCCATTAGGCTGGGATGGAGTTATGTCTTTACTTGTAGGATCTAGTAGAGATGTTGGTGAACTACTTGTAAATGATAGGAGAATGCCACTTATTTCAGCAACAGGTTCATGTAACATGGGGCGTAAAATAGGAGGAGCTGTTGCTAAACGTTTAGGAAGATCTCTTTTAGAATTAGGCGGTAATAATGCAATAATTGTTATGCCTGATTCAGATCCTGAATTGATCCTTAGGGCCGTTTTATTTGGGGCTGTAGGTACTTCAGGTCAACGATGTACATCCACACGTCGACTGTTCTTACATAAATCAATATCATCTTCTATAATAGAGAAATTAATTGCATCATACTCGCAAATAAAGATTGGAGATCCATTGAATTCAGATACCTTAGTAGGCCCTTTAGTTGATGGTAAAGCAGTACAAGACTATGTAGACGCCATAGAAATAATTAAAAAAGAGAAGGGAAAGATTCTTTACGGTGGTAATGTAATGCAAATGGACGGTTTTTATGTCGAACCTACACTAGTAAAAGCCAATATGGGGATGAACATTGTCAGAGAAGAGACATTTGCCCCTATACTCTATTTGTTTGAGTTTGAAGATTTAAATGAAGCTATAGAAGCTCATAATTCAGTAGATCAGGGATTATCTTCATCAATTTTCACTAAGGATATGCAGTCAGTAGAAAAATTCTTGAGTCATTCAGGAAGTGACTGCGGAATTGCGAATGTAAATATTGGAACAAGCGGAGCAGAGATAGGTGGAGCATTTGGCGGTGAGAAAGATACTGGTGGAGGTAGAGAGGCAGGTTCAGATTCTTGGAAAGTGTACATGCGCAGGCAGACCAATACTCTTAACTGGTCAGACGACTTACCATTAGCACAGGGAATAGAGTTTGGTTAAAATGAGCGAAAGTGAAAAACAATATTTGAAAGTGCCTAAGGATGATGCTGAAATGATGATGAATAAATTAGTTTCAGCAGGTTTACTTGATGAGGATTCAGATGTGAAATGGGAAGGTGAATTTGTTTCATTTCCATTAAAAGAAGGGTTAGTAATAGATAAAAATTAGTTTTCCCAATCTTCTTGATAGCAATATATTTCAGGAATCAAACTAACCATTTCATTCCAATTTTTTTCATCAGTAGTGTCTGTTGGATTTGGAATTATATCATCAATTAAATCATCAATTGGATTAATCCCAGTGTCTTCATTAAAAGTTTCAGATGAGATTATCCCAATTCCCATAGAGACTATCAATAAATTATACTCTGGAGCTTTCCATACTTCTCCTATATATTTGGATTTAGAACCCTTAGTCACTTTATAATTTATCTCTTCAGTTCCAATCTTCTCAGTTTTAGCAGTTCCATTGTATATTACATATTCAGTCTCATAACCTTGAACAGTTTGTCGATTTCCACTTTCTAGCTTCGATTCCAATTCTATATCTTGTTCTATCGCCATTTTTTGGAATTGATCATTTAAAATATCTAAAGGGACGGTTTCATCAATTTCAAAAGGCATTTTTAAGGCAATAATAAATAATATTGCAGGGTACCCGTCCTCATTTCCTTCATCATCTTTCGCGTCATCAGTGTAAAGATAGATACTTGTGGAAGCTAATCCTAGACCGTATTCATCTACTTGTGAGTAAGATTTCTCCCATCCATTTTCATTGTCTAATAAAGAGGGCGGCAACAAGGCATTAGCTGGCATGTACAAAGGGGCGAGACTTAGACATGGCAGAATCACACATATCGCTATAAATGCACAAACAAAACTTCTTGCAATCATGCGATTTCTAGCTCTAGGTATCCCAGCTAGGCAGCGCCCGAGCATGTAAACTGAGATTGCACCTGAAACTCCATAAAGCATAGGGATAAGATTAGAATTAATATGGGTGGCAGTGAATGCAAGAAGCAAAATTATTGAGCTTAAAATATATCCTAAATTTCTAATGTTTATTGTAGTGTTATATAATTTTACAGAATAGTCAGCCTTTTTTATTTCTATATTGAGTTTTTTAAGGATAAAATACCATCCTTTTCTTATCATGCCATCTTCAGGTTCAACATTTCTTAGTAAATTTGTATTTCTTCGATCTTTGTAAATAATATATGAGCATAGCGCTGAAATCAATAAGACAAAAAGCCATACACTTCCGGAATCTCTAAAAGAATTTAGATAATAGAATAAAAATGCAAATGATAGGGAAATCCATGCAGAGCGAAGTGGTCCAGATTCATTTTCACCAATTATATTTATTTTAATTTCCGTATTTAGCAGCTCTTCAGCATCGACTACGGGTTTACCTTCATTCTTTTGTAATCCTGTTACCTGATTTGTTTGTATCTGAAACATTAATTCATCAAGCTGTCCGTTGTCATCAGATATTATCCATTTCTTATTTTCCAGACCAATTTCTAAACAATCAATTTTCAAATATTGTCTAGCAGCAGATAATATCATACAAATTAAAAAAATTAAAGTCATTCCTGAAAATATACTATATAGAAGCATAAATGATATTGGAAGCTGCCAAACCCATGAGAATCGGGGGTTATTCATTCTACCCATGTAGGCTATGTCTTTTGTGTTAAAATTCCAAAGATTCTTTTTAGTAGATAAAAATAGTCTGAGGTTGGTTAGATAGATATTTCCTTTTTGATTCTCTACTAATATGTTATCATATTGATTTAGCAATTTTTCACTGGGCAGTAATTGCTCTCTTAAATCCACATTCTTAATAATTTAGTTTAGTATATAAAATGTAGTCAAAAAATATTTATGAATTAAAACATATATTAATATGGCGTCTACTAGATTATACGAATATGGCAGATATTGATATTTTGAGATTTTTAATAGGGATTGTTATGCTGTCATATGGTTCTTGGTTAGATTTTAAAACACGAAGAGTTCCTAATTATGTTTGGATTTACGGAGGTATTTTAGGTTCGTTAATGTTGATTTATGAGGTGTCAAAAATCTGGGAAGATTATGGTTTTTATTTGTGGGCTTTATTATTTGCTACTTTTACTCTTTTTTTCAATTCATTTGTTGATGAATATGTTTTAGATAAGAATCAAGCTCAGCTTTGGAAAGCTAGTCAAGTTTTAGCAATTTTGTGTTCATTTTATTTTATTTTTGAGTTCAATCCAGAAGATATTTCTAAGAATAATTATCAAATGATAGATTTCATAGCAATTCCTCTTTTAATAATTTTAATGTATATTTGGTTTTACTTTGGCCCTACAATAGGGGGTGCTGACGTAAAGGCAATTATGACAATTAGCCTTCTTACTCCCTTTTCTTTTTCATTTACAGATGAATCATTGACTGCTTTTGAGAGCAGGGGTTTTCCGTATCCTTTTGTAATTTTTATGAATTCTCTTTTGCTTTATTTGCTTATTCCAATAGGTTTAGCAATTTTCAACATCTTAAAAGGAAATTTGGAGAGTCCTTTTTTCCAAATATTTTTTGGTACAAAGATGGAATTGGATAAAGCTAGAGAAAGTTTTGTGTGGCCAATGCAGCAAGTTGTTGGAGATAAAGTTGTAATGGTTGCCTTGGTTAAACATAAGTTAGATTCAGATGAAGAGTGGAATAAATTAGAGAAATACGGTGTCGATAATCCTTGGATTACGTTCAAAATACCTTATATTATTCCTCTTGGCTTATCATTTGCATTATCAGCTTTCTATGGTGACTTATTCTCTGCAACCATAGTAGAACCTTTGAACTCTTTTTTTAATTAATATCT
>DAEH01000027.1 GCA_002497685.1 Euryarchaeota archaeon UBA169 | reverse complement strand
TATATTTTCTTCTTTATAGCTTCTTTCTCTTGTTGTTCTTTGGATTTACTCGATGGACCTAAACCGGGCAGCGGTCCTATTGCTATACTCATAAAAATTATAGTGATTAATCCCACGATGGTTGCACCTCCCACTACAACTTTTCCAGCAAGTTCAAGTGGAGACGTATGAGTGTCGTTTTTCTTGCAGACAATATGGATTTCATTCATTTTAGTATGGCATGAAGCACATTTGAGCTGGCCAATATCTCCAGAGCCTAGGAATTTTTCTAAATTATGTTTTTTGATAATCCTCGATCCAATAAAAGGTAACTTGTTGATATCATCAACACTTAGCATAACTCCTTTACATTTTTTGCAAGACCAATGCCTTAACTTTTTTCGTAGCGCAAATTTCTTTGTTAATTTAACATCCAAGCATCTTGGGCAAGAGAAAGACTCGCTATCTATCATACTAATGCAATGCACTAGTCATATATTAACCTTATTCAAAATATAGTTTTGAATCTATAGCTTAGGAGGAGGTGGCAGTTCATACTCTCCACTGCGCTTTTTCTCTTCTGGTTCAGAAGTTGCCATTTCACTCTTTTCAGGAACTTCTTCTTTCTTATTCTCTCTATGAATGTAATCAGCCTGTTCATCCCATCCTTTAGCTCCTGAAGTTGTTGAACCGACCTCATTGTTTTGTTGATAATATTGAGATGTATCTTCTTCTTGTAAAACAAATGCTAAAACAATTCCGATTAGTAGCACTACAACACCACAACAGCATGCCAAAAGTCCATATCCAAGTGCAGCTAAACCTCCTAGGATTCCTTCTATTAAGGCAGCACCATCCCAAACATTAATCAATTTTCCATTTGTATCCCATGTGTAGGTTCCATCTGGACAACCTTTACCTTCATCACCATATCTACGTTCAGAATCACATATAACTCCAACATGTATCCATCCATCCTCAGTTGTATCATCAGAATTTTCGCAAGTTGGTATGAAATAGTTCTCCCCATCTCCATTTGTAAGGTTAAAATTCCTCACTAAATTACAGTCTTCATCAGAGAGATTAACAGTCCCCTCCTCTTCATATATTGCACTTCTACCATTTGTATAATTCCCTTCCATGGTAACAATTAGCCATCCACCCTCAGAATACCCTCCAAGTTTCATTTCGCCATCTCTTCCTTCATATTGTTTGCTATCTTCTAAACTGCCAAATTTGTCTCCAGAAGATACGAAAAGTCCAACACTAATTAAGCAAATGACAATCCCTACAACCGCTATGCCTAGGCCAATTTTATTCATGAGGTTTTATTGATAGGTCCTATATAAATTATTTTCAAAAAATAATTTTGACTAAAGGAGATTATTATCTTTTAATAATTGAAAAATGTAATCTTTATTTATGTAAATTGTAGCCCAAAGGCTGACTATTCCAATTACTGTGAAAATGCCGCCCAATTGTCTTTTTTGTGTACAATCGTCACGGTCTTCCATTGAACTTAATGGAGGTTCCATGTACTGCAAACAACTATCAATTTCGTATGTCTCTCCGTTAAGCTTATTGTAGTAATCTTCTGTAGCAGTATTCCAAAATACAGATCCAAAGACTAGCATGCATACTCCAAATGTGATGCCAATGACTAATTTCCAGTAGTTTTCTATTTCCACAATTACTAGAATAGGATGCCCCTAATAATTTTTTCGAAAATATCCAGACTTAACTTTGCTACATTGTATAAAATAAACATGTTTTTTCCTCAGATTTTTTTCAGATGAAGTAAGCCAACAAAGGTAAGACAAGAAGTTCCCAAGGAAGGAAAACAACCGCAAACTTAAGGTAGCCTAACATATTACTCTTTAGGAAACATCATATATAAAGTTAACGGTATTTAGATTATATAATTTATTTACTTATTAGAGGATATATTATTGTTTGTTCTACAATATGTTAGATTATCAAAAAGGTGGTACACAGTTCTACTAATTAGGGGCAATTGGTAATATGTACATTCTAATTACTTAATATGTGGAAAAAAATATTCTAGTTGTCGGCGGAGGGGTGATTGGCTTATCTTCAGGCATCTGTCTTTTGGAACGTGGTTGGAATGTTACACTTTACTCTTCAGAATTCTCACCAAATACAACTTCAGACGTTGCTGCAGCTCTTTGGTATCCTTTCTTATCTGCGCCAATAGAGAAAACAGATGTTTGGGGTTCCTTTACTTACGATACTCTGAAGCTATTAACTGCAGAAAAAGACGCAGGCGTCAAAATGGTCCAGACGTTTGAATACTTCCGTAGCGAACAACCGAATCCTAGCTGGATGTCTTCAGTTGATAATTTTGAAAGAATAACGGAGGATCTACCTTCAGATTACGTGGAATGTTTTTCATTTATGACTCAAGTTATTGAGATGCCATTATACTTGAAATGGTTAATGGACAGGTACAGACTACTGGGTGGGAAATTGGAAAAACAGACAGTTGAAGATTTTTCAAAGGTACCTGATGAATTCTCAGTGATAGTTAATTGCACAGGTCTTGATTCAAAGGAACTGTGTAATGATTCAGAGCTATATCCAGTTCGTGGTCAGATTATTAGAATAAAGCCACTCATTGACAAGATGTATTTGGACCAACAAGTACCTACATTAGCATATATTGTTCCTAGGAGTAAGGATATGATTTTAGGTGGTGTTGCACAAGAGGGTAATTGGAGTCTTGAACCTACTGAAGAAGATAGGAATTTTATACTAGAAAAATGCTCTAAAATAATTCCAAATTTAGATAAGGCTGAAATTATTGAAGATATAGTAGGCTTAAGACCAGGGAGGTCGGAAGTACGTTTAGAAAAAGAAATTACATCAAATAAAACAATAATTCACAATTATGGGCACGGAGGTTCTGGAGTTACTCTTTCTTGGGGATGTGCAGAAGAAGTAGTGGAGTTGGCAAATGAGTAAAGAAGGCAAAGGAACGCATGATTATCAAGAAGATCCTAGGAATTCAGAAGTTTTAGTTTATGTTAATGGTGATTTTGTTCCTAGGCAAGACGCTAAAATTTCAGTATTTGATAGTGGTTTCCTACTAGGTGATGGAGTTTGGGAAGGTATTCGTTTACATAACGGGAAATTATTATTCTTGGAAGAGCATCTTGAAAGATTATTTTGGAGTGCTTCCCAGATAGATATGGATTTGGGTAAAACCTTGGGAGAAATAACTGAAATATTATATGACTCA
>DAEH01000087.1:11433-14085 GCA_002497685.1 Euryarchaeota archaeon UBA169 | reverse complement strand
GAAAAAGCTTTCCGTAACTTATCAGGAGTTGATGTTACTACATCTAAAAATTTAAACGCTGAACTACTAGCGCCTGGTGGCGATCCTGGTAGATTAGTTGTCTTTAGTAAATCTGCAGTTTCTGCACTAGGAGAGAGATTATGAGCGATCACAAAGTAATTCTCAGCCCTAGATCTAAAGAAAGAGCATTGTACATGCTTGAACAGAATAAGTTAGAATTTTACGTTGCAAGGACTGCTTCTAAACTGGATATTAAGGGCGCCGTTAGGTCATTATTCCAAGTAGAAGTAAGTAAAGTCAATACCAGAATTACTAAAGAAGGTAAACTGGCTATTGTTAAATTAGCTGAAGGACATTCAGCCGAAGATTTGAGTAATAGATTAGGAATATTGTGATAAAATGGGAAAGAGAATAATACCTAGAAGACGTGGACGAGGCCGCCGTTACAAGGCTGCTGATAATCGTTTCAAAGGAGATGCACGCCACCCAAGATCGAAATCTTCAAGTGGAAAAGTTGTCGAATTACTACATGATCCTGGTAGGACTGCACCTGTAGCAAAAGTAGAAGATCAAGATGGAACTTATACTATGATTGCTCATGATGGGATGCATATTGGTCAAGAAGTAGCAGCCGGACATGGTGCTGAAATAAGCACAGGAAATACGGCCTACATTGGTTCTATACCAGAAGGTACTAAAGTTTATAATATTGAAATGAAACCTGGAGATGGTGGAAAATTAGCAAGAGCGGCTGGAAATGCTGCAATTGTAGTTTCCCATGGTAAGAAAACAATTGTTCGCTTACCCTCTAAAGCTCAAAAATCATTTGATAATATGTGCAGAGCCACTATAGGCTCAGTTGCAGGCTCAGGAAGAGGTGAAAAACCTATTGCAAAAGCTGGAAAGAATTTCTATCGTAATAGGGCTAGACCAAAGATTTGGCCTAAAGTCAGAGGTGTAGCTATGAATGCAGTTGATCACCCTCACGGAAGTGGACGAAAACAAACCATTGGTATCAATTCTACAGTTTCTAGAAATGCTCCACCTGGAAGAAAAGTTGGACACATTGCTGCAAAGAGAACAGGAGCTAAACGTTAATGGCCCGTAGAACGAAAGGTCTTGCTACGCCAAAAGCTGCAAGAAGGAGAGAGAGAAAAAGGAAGGCAGGTATTCAAGTCCGCAGAAAGAAGGAATTTACCTATCGCGGAATGACTATCGATAAATTAAAAGAACTTACTTTTGACGAATTTATTGCACTTGTTCCTTCTAGACAACGAAGGTCATTCAAACGTGGCTTGAGTATGGAACAAGCTAAAATTATTACTGATTCTAATAATAAACCGGATAAAGTTATTCGAACTCACCGTAGAGAAATGATTATTATTCCTCAATTTGTAGGAAGAACGTTTAGTGTTTATAATGGTAGAGACTTCGTTGATATTGAAATTTTACCGGAAATGATTGGATTGTACTTTGGAGAATTGGCTCCTACAAGGACATCCCCTACACACACAGGACCTGGTGTTGGTGCAACCAAGTCTTCTAAATTTATGCCATTGAAGTGATATCATGAAAGGATTCTCATACCCATACAACCCCGAAATACATGCTGCTGCTCGCGGTACAGGATTGAATGTTTCTCCTAAAGCTGCCAGAGAAGTTTGTCATGCTCTAAAAGGAATGGAACTTGAAAAAGCCAAAAGTTACTTAGAAAGAGTAATGGATTTGGAACAAGCTGTACCTTTCAAGAGACATGATGGTAAAGTAGGGCACAGAAAAGGTAAAGGAATATCTAGCGGAAGATTCCCTGTAAAAACTGCTGCAGCGATTTTAAAAGTTATTGAATCTGCAGGAAATAACGGAGAAGCTCTTCACATAGATATTGAAAATTGGAGAATTGTTCATATCGCAACATCACGCGGAGTTCGATTCGAAAGTAGATTCCCTAGAGCTCGAGGTAGAGCTACACCAAAAATGCGCGAAAGTGCAAACGTTGAAGTTGTATTGGAGGAAATTAAATGACCATTGTTAAAGAAATGCTAAAGGAGCGCGTTCGCAGAGTACAAGTGCATGATTATGTGCAGAATAAAACCACTAGAGCTGGCTTTGGAGGACTTTCAATACAAAGAACTCCTTTGGGGACTCATGTTAGAATAGCTGCTGAAAGGCCTGGACTTGTTATTGGAAGAAAAGGTAGTGATATTCAAAGACTTACAGAAGAACTTGAAAGAAAGTTCGGATATGAGAATTTACAAGTTGAAGCTGGAGAAGTAAATAATTTTGCTCTCAATCCTTTGATCATGGCTGCAAAAGTAGCTAATGCTTTGGAAAGGGGATGGAATTACAGAAGGGCCGGAAATTCAATGCTACAACGAATCATGGATTCTGGCGCAAGAGGATGTCAAATTACAATCGCAGGTAAATTAACCGGATTAAGGCATCGAACTGAAAAGTTCTTGTCTGGACATATTAAATTCTGTGGTGAAACTGCTCTTGAATTGATGGATGTAGGAATAGCTCAAGCTAAACTAAAACCTGGAACAATAGGTGTAAAGGTGGCAATCATGCGTCCTGATGCAAAGTTACCTGACGAAATTGAAGTTACTCCACTTCCTGTACCTGTTTCAGAAGTTAAAGAAGAGGATACTGAAG
>DAEH01000087.1:4633-11096 GCA_002497685.1 Euryarchaeota archaeon UBA169 | reverse complement strand
CTGAAGAAAAGTCTGAATCTAAAGACGATAAAAAAGAAGAAAGTACTGAAGCTGTCGCGGAAGAAAAGTCTGAATCTAAAGACGATAAAAAAGAAAAGAAGGGTGACAAGAAATGAGTTTGAAAAAGCCTTTCGAATTGAGGGAAATGCAGCCTGAAGAAAGAGAGTCTAGATTGAAAGAATTACGCTCTGAACTGATGAATGAAAGAGGTGTTGCATCTATGGGTGGTCAGCCTACTTCTCCCGGAAGAATGAGGGCTTTGAAAAAACAAATTGCACGATTAACTACTATTATGAGAGAAATTGAATTGGAGGAAGAAGCTTAGATGGTAGATATTGATCCTCTAACTGGACTTCCTAAAGAATTACTCGCAATGGAAGAGATAATTAGAGAACAGCAATCAATTAAAGTTAATATTGAAAAACGCAGATATGGAAAGTTAGTTACCATTGTTGATGGCATTGGGAAAAGTGTAGATATTAGCGATTTAGCAAAACAACTCAAAACTAAATGTGCTACCGGTGGAACTTCAAAAGGTGGCATTATTGAATTGCAAGGAGATCACACAAAAAAAGTTAAGGAAGTTCTAACAGACATGGGATTTCCAGTAGAGGTACAATAATGGATGGAAGAGGAGAATTCATGGGTGAGGAAGTGACTGTTTCTGTACATTCAGACCCTAGCATACAAGGTATTGCAGGGAAAGTCATCGATGAAACTCGAGAGACTATTACTATTTTTTCTAATGGAAAAGCCAAAATGGTCAGTAAGCGCCCTGGCAAATTCATGTTCAAAACTGGTGAACTTAATGGAAATAAAATAGCTTACAGGTCACAAGACCGAATTAAAAAGGTGAAAGCATGAGTAAAGATAAGCCACGAGATATAGGAGTCGACGTTGAAGCTCCAGCCAATCCATGGGATGGTGATTCTAATGATCCGTTCTTTGGGACACTGCCTGTAAGGGGACAAGTTCTACGTGGAATTGTTGTAAAAGCTAAAGCTCAAAAAACTGTTGTCGTGCAAATTAACAAAATGAAGTATGATTCTAAATATGAAAGATATGCGCGAAGTTCATCTAAAATTAGCGCTCACAGCCCAGCAAGTGTTGGAGCAAACGAAGGTGATGCTGTAACTGTTATGGAATGTAGGCCGCTATCTAAGACTAAATCATTCGTTGTTATCGAAAGGAGAGACCCATGAGGGCTGTTGCAGGAAGACAAATGAGAGGATTACCTCAAGGTGCCCGTATTGACTGTGTTGATAATAGTGGGGCTAAAATTGTGGAAATTGTTACTGTTCTAAATTATAAAGGTGTACACCGAAGATCGCCTGCCGCAGGTGTTGGTGATATGGTAATTGCATCTGTCAAAAAAGGGAACCCTGAAATGCGTAGACAGCTTGTTAGAGCTGTTATCGTGAGGTGCCGTAGACCTTTCAGAAGGGCTGACGGAACTATGGTTCAATTTGAAGATAATGCTGCTGTTCTAACAAATGAACAAGGTGAAACTAAAGGTTCTGGAATTAAGGGACCTGTTTCAAGAGAAGCTGCCGAAAGGTGGCCGCGTATAGCTGCTGCAGCTACAACAATAGTATGAGGATTAAATGAGTTCAAAACAACCACGAAAACAGAGACTTGCCCGATTTACGGCGCCTTATCATCGAAGACATCGTGAAATGTCTTCACCAATTGATAAAGGTCTCAGAGAAAGACAACTATCTAGAGGATTTGTATATCCTAGGTCTATGCCGGTCAAAAAAGGAGACCGTGTTATGATTGTCAGAGGTGAAGGAAAGTCAAAATCAGCCACTGCGGTGTCATTAGTTGATCGCAAGGCTAGAAAAGTATATGTGGAAGGATTCACTTACTTTAAATCTGATGGAACTGAACTACAAAGGCCTATTGATGCCTCAAATTTAGTTATAATTAATCCAGATTGGTCAGATATAAGAAGAAGAAAAATATTAAATCGAATTAATGATTCTGTAGAGTGGACTGAAGAAGTAGTATCTGAGTTTGAAGCTGCAGAAGATGAGTATGAAGCTGAAACTGTAGAACCGTCTGAACCAAAAGTTGAAGAAAGTTCGGATGAGGAAGAAGAAACTATAGTAGATGCGTCTGAGCCGAAAACTGAAGACATTGACTATTCGAAAATGTCTGTATCGGAATTAAAAGAACTTTTGAAAGAAAAGAAATTGCCTGTTAGCGGAAAGAAAGCTGACCTGATTGAACGATTACAAGGAGATTCAAAATGAGTAGTGGACATCTAAAAAGATTAGTTGCCCCTCGTTCTTGGAATATAGCTAGAAAAGAACGAACATGGACAACCAAACCTATGCCTGGAAAGCACTCCTTGGAAGGTGCATTGCCAATTTCAACTATCTTAAGAGATTATCTGAAAGTCTGCGATAACAATCGTGAAGCAAAAATTATCCTCAACAATGGAGAGGTAATGATTGATCAACGTGTAGTGCGTAAACCGAAATCTCCTGTAGGATTAATGGATGTAATTTCACTTCCTAAGGTTAAGATGCATGTTAGAGCTATGCTTGATAAACATGGAAGAATAGAATTTGTTCCAATTAAAGCTGCTGATTCAAAATGGAAACTTACAAGAGTAGAAAATAAAAGAAATGTTAAAGGCGGTCACGTGCAAATTAATTTACATGATGGTACTAACATTTTGTCTAAAGAAAAAGTTAAGACTGGAGATGTTTTACAATTAGAACTTCCTAGTATGAAAATAAAGAAAGTATTAAAATTTAAGAAAGGTGCACAATCCTTAATCATCGGTGGAAGCCACGTAGGCATGATATCCACAATAAAAGATGAAGAAACAACAAGAAGTACAAAGCCAAACTTAGTTATGTATGAAGGTTTCCAAACAATTAGGCCTTATTCATTTATAGTTGGTGAAAAGAAATCAATGGTTTCCCTTCCAGAGGTTAAAGTATGAATCCAATGAAGCAACTGAAAATCGCAAAAGTTGTTCTAAATATAGGAGTTGGAGAAGCTGGTGAAAGATTAGGAAAGGCTGAAGTTGTACTTACTAAATTAAGTGGATGTAAACCTGTCCGAACTTTATCTAAATCAACTAACCGCGACTTAGGGATACGCTTAGGAATGCCGATTGGATGTAAAGTGACATTAAGAGGAGAAAATGCAATCAACTTTTTGAAAGAATCACTTTGGGTAAGAGAAAATAGACTTCCTGCGTATTGTTTCTCAAAAACTGGTGGAGTAAGTTTTGGAATTCCTGATTATACTGGTTATAAAAATGAAAGTTATGATCCAGATATTGGTATATTTGGTTTAGATATCGCAGTGGCTTTTGAGCGTCCTGGATATCGTGTTGCTAGAAGAAAGATTAAACATAATAGAGTTGGCAAGAATCATCGCATTAATGCGGAAGAATGTCAAGAATTTATGAAAGAAAAATTCAACCTGGAGGTATTCAAGGTATGAACATCGATGACGTGAAAATAAAGGTCAGAGAAGTTTATCGTGGACGCATTGAAGGATGTGTTCTATGTGATAGAAAACGCGGACTTGTACGCAGACATGGACTAAATTTGTGTAGACAATGCTTTAGAGACAAAGCTACCGAACTTGGTTTCAAAAAATATGATTGAGGTTTAAAATGAGACACGATTCACTATCTGACGCGCTAATAATAATCAAAAATGCCGACCACGTAGGCAAGAACTCAGCCATTGTTCCGGCTTCGAAGTTAATTGGAGATGTTCTAACTCAATTAACTGAAAAAGGATATCTAAATAGTTATGAATATGAAGATAATGGTAGAGGTGGAGTTTTCAATGTTTCTTTGAATGGAAGAATTAATGGGTGCGGTGCAATTAAACCTAGATTCTCAGTTAAATTAAAAGAAATGGAAAGGCACGAAGCTCGATATTTACCTGCAAAAGACTTTGGTATTTTAATTCTTACAACTCCTTTTGGAGTTATGAATAATGACGCTGCTAAAGGCGCATCAACTGGAGGGAAGCTCTTAGCTTATGTTTACTAATGTTACTTAAAGAATTAATTTACAGTGTAGACTTGCCTGAAGGAGTTACCGTTTCTATGGATAATCATGATGTAAAACTTTCCGGATCTAGAGGAGACTTAAGCCGTACTTTCAAGCACCCTTTGATTGCCGTATCTGAAGACAATGGAACCATTAAATTAATTGGTAAAAAATTAAGGAGAAAAGAAAAAGCCTTAATCGGAACTTGGAGAGCTCACTTGAAGAATATGGCTCAGGGTGTTTCGTCTGGATTCTTGTATGAAATGAAAATTGTTTTTGCTCACTTTCCAATGAAAGTTAGCGTGAAAGGAAATGTAGTCCATGTTGCAAACTTTTTAGGAGAAAAAACAACTAGGCTATCTAACATTCACGGTGAAGCTAAAGTTATTGCAAAAGGCGATAAAGTAACTATTGAGGGGAACAATGTTGAAGATGTTGGACAAACTGCTGCAAATTTAGAGCAAGCTACTGTTGTAAAAGGAAGAGATATTCGAGTTTTCCAAGATGGAATTTATGTTGTTTCTAAAGGAGCTGCACAATGAGCGATGAAGAATACAAACCTAGACAAAAACCTGTTTTGACTAAAGAACAGAAAACTGATTTATCAAAAAGAAACCGTATGTCACACAAGAGACCTAACTTTAGAAGGCAAAACTGGTTTAGATATAAGAGGTTAGGACAAAAATGGAGACGTCCTCGCGGTATACACTCTAAAATGAGAAGACATTTCAAGTATAGAATTCCGGTCGTTCAGGTTGGTTTCAGAGGGCCTGCAAGCGTTAGAGGATTGCATCCTTCTGGATTTGAAGAAATTTTAGTTCACAATCCAAGTAACTTAGAAAATATAGATCCTAAGGTTCAAGCTATTCGTATATCTAGCAAAGTTGGTGATAAAAAACGTGAAATGATTGTCAAAAAAGCTGATGAGATGAAAATACGTGTATTGAACAGGAGAGACCTATGAATTTATCTTATCAAAGAAGGGTTGCTTCAACTGTTCTGAAATGCGGAGTTAATCGCGTTTGGATTGATGACCGTCCTGAAGTCCAAGAGCGTATCTCTGAAGCTGTAACAAGAGATGATGTACGATTACTAATTGTTCAAAAATTTATACGTAAGCATCAAAAGAAAGGAATTTCTAGAGGGCGAGCGAAGGCTATGGCTGTACAACGTTCAAAGGGACGTCGTAAGGGACATGGTTCAAGGAAAGGACATGGAGGGGCAAGAACTCCAAAGAAAGAATCTTGGATGACTAAAGTGCGTGCATTACGTAAAGAATTAACTACTTTGAGAGAAGGGAAAGTCATTGATTCTTCTCAATACAGGCTATACTACCGCCGTGCAAAAGGTGGCGTTTACAATTCAAGAAACCATTTAAGATATAATATGGAAATAGATGGAATAAAATTAGGAGATAAAAAATAATGCCAAAAAGAATGCACTTCTCTCGTAGAAGAAAAGGGGTAACTAACTATCGTAAAAGATTAGCGTTACTGAAATCTGGACTGCCTAGGGCCGTAGTAAGATTTACTAATTCTAAGGTTATGATTCAGATAACTAATTTTGAAGGAAAGGGCGATCGTGTTTTGGCTGCTGCTTCATCTTCAGATTTAGAAAAAATGGGATGGAAGAATTCTAAGACTAATGTTCCTGCTTCTTATTTATCTGGAAAATTAGCTGCTAAAAATGCAGTTAAGGCTGGAGTCTCCTCTGCCGTTTTAGATATCGGAAGGATAACTCCTATTTCAGGAAATCGTGCTTTTGCTGTGTTAAAAGGACTTGTAGATGGCGGTTTAGAAATTCCGCATTCTGAAAGTTCATACCCTTCAGAAGATCGAATTAATGGAAGTCATATTTCTGAAAAGGTTGTTAAAGATTTTGATAAAGTTTCAAAAAAAATGGATGGTAAGAAATGAGCGAAGCTGTAAAGAAAACTGAAGATAAAAAAACTAATTCTGGATATAAAGGAAATAGTAATTCTAGATATAAAGGCAAAGGGCCTCAAAAAGATAATAGACAAAAAAGAGGACCTCCATTGTCTCCTGCTCAACAGCGTAGAAAAGCTGCTGAAGAAAGAATCTCTAAATGGATTCCAAAAACTGAGCTAGGTCGTAAAGTTGTTTCTGGCGAAATTACTACTATTCATGATGCTCTTGCAACTGGTTTGCCTCTAAGAGAGGCTCCAATTGTTGATTTACTCATAACTGACTTAATGGAAGAAGTAATTGACATACACATGGTTCAGAAAATGTCTGACTCAGGTAGAAGAGTTCGTTTTGCAGTAACTACTATTGTTGGAAATGGCGATGGTGTTGTTGGACTTGGGCGTGTTTCCGGAAAATTAGTCAGGCCTACAATAACAAAAGCTCTTGATCGGGCAAAACTAAATATTATTGAAGTTCGCCGAGGAAGTGGATCATGGGAATGTTCTACGGC
>DAEH01000087.1:0-4246 GCA_002497685.1 Euryarchaeota archaeon UBA169 | reverse complement strand
ATCAAACCAGCTCCACCTGGTGTTGGATTGGTGACTAACCAAGTTGGCCAAATTATGCTAAAACTGGCTGGTGTTGAAGACGCATGGTCTTTTACAAGAGGGCAAACTCAAACTATTTACAATTTCGCTAGTGCAATGTTCAAAGCATTAGAAAAAACAAGATCTACAAAATTATTACCAGGTCAAAAAGAATTTCATAACATGATAAAGGGAGTTAAACAAGAATGAGCTGGGCAGTAATTCGAGTTAGGGGTTCTGTTAATGTTAATCCTAAGATTAAAGAAACTATGAAATTAATGAAATTGAATAGAGTTAACCACTGTGTTATTATTCCTGAAAATGAAACATATACTGGAATGCTCAATATCATTAAAGATTACGTAACTTGGGGAGAAATAGATTCTGAAACAACTGAACTTTTATTAGAGAGTTCAGGTAAAAGTAGTGGAAATACTGCTTTTTCTAAAGAACATTTAAAAGAAACTTCTTTCAAAACCATGAAAGCTTTAGCAAAAAGTCTGACTGAAGGGAAAACTGTAATGAGAGATGTTCCTGGTTTGAAACCGCTATTCAGATTACACCCTCCTAGGAAAGGTTATGAAGGAATAAAGCGCAGCTTCAAAGTAGGTGGAGCTTTAGGGTATAGGGCTGAAAAGATTAATAATTTACTAAGGAGGATGCAATATGCCACGGCGTAAAGCATTGAAAACTGGAAGCAGAACCCGAGGTAGAGGGCACAAGAAAGGTCGGGGTGCTGGATTAAGAGGCGGACGTGGAAATGCTGGTTGTCATAAAACAAAACGTATCATGTACGAACGCGTTGGTCGTGTATGGGGTGCTCATGGTTTCAAAAGGCCTCAAACCGTCGTTATGGCAAATAATGCTATTAACTTGAAAGTCATTGAAGAAAATGCTTCTGAATGGATTGAACAAGGTAATGCATCTAAGAAAGGAAAAACAATCTCTATTGATTTGAAAAAGATGGGATATGATAAATTATTGGGTACTGGTGTACCTAGTCAGGCTTATAATATTACAATAAGTGCTGCCTCTGCGAAGGCCGTGGAAAAAGTTGAGGCGGCTGGTGGAGAGATCGTAAATGGCTGAAGAGAATATACCTAGAAATCCCGCACAGGCAATCATGCCTTGTTTATCTATGATATTCCTGTACGCATTATGGTACAACTGGAAATCTCCTGAAAGTGTAAGCGCTACCCTCATGGGTATTGGAACTATTGGAATCACTTGGCTTGTCTATATGGGAGCTTCTTATTCTGGTGAAGGATCTAAACTACACGGACTAAAACCAATTATTGGAAGAATGCCTACTGTACAAAAACCAGAAGGGCATGTTCATTTTAGAACAAAAATGACATGGACTTTAGCAATTCTTATTGTTTATTTTGCTATGACAAACGTAGCTTTGTATGGGCTTGGTGGGGAAACAATTGATTTATTCAGTCAGTATCGGGCAATTTTAGCTGGTGCAAGTGGAAGTTTGATGCACTTGGGTATCGGACCTATTGTTACAGGAAGCATCATCATGCAATTGTTCACCGGTGCAAAAATTATTAATTTGAATTTACAAGATCCTCGCGATAAGGAAATATATCAAGGAACTCAAAAAGTATTAGTCATAGTAATGATTATTGTTGAATCCGTACCTCAGGTTTTTGGATTCTTAGAGCCTAGCTCTAGCCTTGTAGCTGAAGTTGGCCTTAGCTGGGCTAGAATGACTATTATTACTCAATTGGCAGTTGGTTCATACCTTGTATTCTTAATGGATGAAAGTGTATCTAAATGGGGTATTGGATCTGGTATTTCATTATTTATTGCTGCAGGTGTTTCTCAAGCAATATTTACTGGAACGCTAAACTGGGAACCTGCTCCTGGAAGTGGTACCGAAACACCTTCTGGAACTCTTCCTATGATTTTATGGTATATCAAAAATTCATCTACTACCGATCTAAGTGGTGGAGGTTATGAAGCAATTCTTCTGGCCCCTCCTAATCCGTTAGTTGCGCTTATTGGAACCTTTATTGTATTTTTAATTGTGGTTTATGTCGAATCTTCAAGAATTGAATTACCTCTAGCTCATGGAAAAGTGAGAGGTGCAAGAGGAAGATATCCTATTAGATTAATTTATGCAAGTAACATTCCTGTAATTTTAATGGCTGCATTATTAGCTAACGTGAATATGTTTGCATTATTATTCTGGTCGCATCCTACCATGTCAAAGTGGCCAATTTTAGGCCATAATTGGAGATTAGGGGCATTTGATGTGACTGATGGAAGTAATCCTATGCCTACAATGGGGTTAGCTTACTATGTGAATAGGTTAGCTGGCCTTCAAGACTGGTTCTTGCCCTTGGTAAGTCCTGACAAATACGGCGCCTACATGGGAGATCATGAGCCATGGCAACTCGTTGCTCACATTATAATTTACATGTCTATTATGGTATTTGGATCTATTATATTTGCTAAGTTTTGGATTGAAACAACTAATATGGGGCCTGAAGCTGTAGCTAAACAGATACAAGGATCTGGTATGCAAATTCCTGGATTCCGTAGAGATCCTCGTATTGTTGAAAAAGTTTTGGAAAGATACATTCCTACTGTCACTGTTTTTAGTGGAGCAATGGTAGGATTTTTAGCAGCTGGCGCAGATATGATTGGGACTGTGGGACAATCTTCGGGTACTGGTGTATTACTTACTGTCGGAATTATGATTCGTATGTATGAACAGATTGGAAAAGAACAAATGATGGAAATGCATCCTGTTCTTCGAAGTTTCTTCGGCGAGGACTAATGCCAATTTACGGCGGATCTGTTATTGGAAAAGATTGTTTTATTGATTCAGATGCGTTAATTGGTTATCCTCATTCAAAAGAACTAGAAAAAGAATCCAAAGAAATCGCTGGATGTGAAATAGGAGATAACTCTACTATACGTCCAGGTTCGGTGTATTCTACTGCTAAATTAGGTAAAAAAACTAGAACTGGGCATAATTTTCTTGTTCGTGAAAATACTTCTATAGGAGATGGATGTCTAATTGGCACTAATGTCGTAGTAGACAATGATTGTGTAATCGGAAATTATTGTAGTTTTCAAACTGGAGCTTACATACCTACTGGAACTGTAATTGGAAATCGGGTTTTTCTTGGTCCAAACGCTTCTCTTACGAATGATAAGCTCCCTTTGAGAACTGAATACCATTGTGATCCTATCACTATCGAAGATGATGTCTCTATCGGCTCTAACGCAACAATAATGCCTGGCTTAACTATTGGAGAAGGAGCATTCATTGCAGGAGGTGCAGTTGTCACCAAAGACGTTCCTGCTTGGCATTTAGCCAAAGGATGTCCTGCTGTATTCAGTAAACTTCCAGATAATTTAAAAAAACCTAACCGGTTGGGGCCTTAGTATGAGTATTGTTATTGTAACTGGAGTTCCCGGCGTGGGAAAAAGTACCGTAATGAGTTCTGCTAAAGATTTTGGTTACAATATTGTAAATTTTGGAACTACTATGTTTGAAGAGGGAAAGAAAGAAGGAGTTTCAAGTAGAGATGACTTAAGAAAATTACCTGTTGATGTTCAAAAAAGGCTGCAAAAACAAGCTGGTGAGAAAATAGGTCAAATGGACAATGTGATTGTTGATACGCACGCATCTATACTTACACCGTCAGGATACTTACCGGGGCTTCCTGAATGGACTGTTAAGGCAATTATGCCTAACTCAATCGTGCTTGTTGAGGCTCTACCAGAAGAAATAGAGAATAGAAGATCTAAAGATACTTCAAGAATTAGAGATTCAGACGATATTGGATTGCATCAAAGGATTAATCGAGAGTATGCTATTGCTGCAGCATTTATGACTGGGGCAACAGTAGGGTTTGTTCCTAATAATGATGATAAAATAGATGTTGCTGTAAAAGAATTTAAAAAAATTCTAGGAAACAAATAGGTAATTATTATTGATGACTGAAGAAGAGCAAACTCCTGAAGAAGAATTACAACCTCCTGCTATCGGAGGGACTTTTCTAACTATGGCATTCATGCTCTGGATTATTATCAATCCAGATTTAAGAGATTTTATGGGAGAATCTGCAGGAACTGTTTTAGAACCTAGAATAACATTTGATTACCAATACCCTGTACTTACATTTCTGTTTGCAGGAATTGTTATGATTTCTTTTACTACAATTATTCGACATTTCATTATCGACTGGGAAAAAATGGCTGAAAT
>DAEH01000005.1 GCA_002497685.1 Euryarchaeota archaeon UBA169 | reverse complement strand
AGGTAATTTGATTGTAGTAGGTACTGACCTGGGAAAGTTAATACTTTTTGATGGTAAAGGTAAGAAGAAATGGGAAGTGCACCTTAGTAATTCAGATTTTCCAGTAAACTCAGTAGATATTACTTCTGATGGTGAATTTATACTTGCAGGTACAGATTATTCTCATCTATATCTTTATGACTCAAATGGTAGTGTATTATGGTCCAAAGAAACAGGTTCTGCAGTTCTCAAAACTTGTATTAGTTCAAATGGAGATTATTTAGGCTATCTAACTAGTGATTGTAAATTTTCTTTTTGTGTCAAGAATTCTCGAATGCTTTGGGAAAATACATTTGATTCGCAACCTTTATGGATTGATATGGCCCAAACGGCAGACTTTGTTTCAATTGGTGAATCTTCAAATAAAGTAAATTTGTACAATAAGTCAGGTAGAAAAGTCTGGGGATTTGCAAATGAAAGTTCTCGAATGGGAGTTATGGCGAGTGGTGGTGGAAATGTTATTTTAGGAAATAAGGGCGGTATTTTCAATTATAGCTTAGAACCATATCTAAAGAGGTTATTGACAGGTTGTAAGAGAAGTATAATTAAAGCAACGGAAGAAAATCTCGATGTTACAGAGTCTAGAAAAATATATGATGTAGCTTCCAAGAATTTTTCAAATGCTAATTTTTCACAGTTTTTGATTAATATTCATAAAGCTAGAAATTTGGCACGAGAGGCTCGTGTTATCGAGAGTGATTCTGTGCCAAGTGAGAGGAGACTTGAAAGAAATGAAGTAGAAGAAGATCCAATAGTACCTCAAGAGAACACTGAAGATGAAATGATGGCAAAATTAGTTCAATTAGCCGAAATGAGAGAAAAAGGTATACTTTCGGAAGAAGAATTTATAATGGCTAAATCTAAACTTTTACGAATTTAATAAATTATAATTAACTTAATATAATATCATTATATTTGCATAATATGACGACTTTAACGACATCAGATATTTTGCTAGAAAATGCAACAAAATATGCTAGCATGCCTGCATTATCATCAAAAGATAAATCTGGTAATTGGGATACAACAACATGGGCGGAGTTTACCGGAGAAACCATGGATGTTGCAAAATCACTAATGGCTTTAGGTTTTCAGAAAGGCGATAAATTAAGCATATATTCGTATAATAGAAAAGAATGGTACATGGCTTATGCTGCAGCTAATTTCTGTAATGGAGCAGGTGTTGGGGTTTATCATACTTGTTCACCAGAGGAAGTAGAATGGGTAGTTGGTAACTCAGATTCCAAGTTTGTTTTTGTAGGTCACAATCCAATGGACGGTGGAGATTCTGAGAAAATGTGTTCACATAGGCTTCACAAGATTATGGATAAGCTTGATAAGGTGGAGAAAGTAATTGTGATGGATGGGGTAGACATGCCCTCACATGAGAAAGTTATTTCTTGGTCAGAGTTTATTTTGGAAGGCAAGAATGTAGATGATTCTAAAATCCACAATTCTATTAAATCTATAAAACCAGAAGATACGGCTACTTTGATTTACACCTCAGGGACAACAGGAAATCCTAAGGGCGTAGAATTGACTTACGATAATTTTGAATATGAAATATCAAAAGTTCTTGAAATTCAAAGCTATAATCAAGGAGATGGCTATGTTTCTTGGTTACCATGTGCACATGTTTTTGGTCAATTAGTAGATAATCATGCATGGATTCGAGAGGCACTGCATATGCGTGTTGTTGATAATCCATTGCATGCAATAGATTATTGTAAAGAAGTTCAGCCACATTTGTTTATTGGCGTTCCAAGAATTTATGAAAAAGTGTACTCAAATTTAGTTGCAGGTTTAGGAGGAAAAATTAAACTTTTAGGAATACCTATTTTAGGAGGAATCATAAAGAAAAAAGCAAAGGCTAAGATTGGTATGTCAAATTGTGTGTATGCAATTACAGGTGCAGCACCAATCAATCCAGATATTTTGGAGTTGTTTCACAAGTTGGATATTCCGTTGTTCGAAGGTTATGGCATGACCGAAACGTCTGCTGGAGCAACAATAGGTCATAAAGATGCAAATAAGTTTGGTTCAGTTGGGAAGACATTTGCAGGTGAAATTAGAATACACAATCCGAATGAGAAAGGGGATGGAGAAATTCAGTTTAAAGGTCGCCATGTTATGAAGGGTTACTACAACAATCCTGAAGCAACGTCTGAAACAATGGATGGAGACTGGTTAAAATCAGGAGATTTAGGTCGAAAAGATTCAGAGGGTTTTGTGTATGTTACAGGAAGGCTAAAGGAAATATACGTTAGTTCAGCAGGTAAGAACATAGCTCCATTAGTTATAGAAGAGACTATGAAATCGATGCCTTTGATCTCACAATGCATGCTCGTAGGAGATAACAGAAACTATTGTACAGCATTATTTACATTGGATGTAGGAGCAATACTTAGAGATAAACATGGACTCGATGGCGCTACAGAAGTCCCTAAGGATCCGAATGAACAAATTGCTAAGTTAGAGGAATTGGGTTCGAAATTAGTAGATTATACAGATAGTCCTGAGATACATGCCGAAATTGATGCACAAGTTCAAGAATTAAATAAGAAATTCAATAATCCAGAACAAGTTAAGAAGTTTACAATTTTACCAAGAGACTTAAATGTTGATGAAGGCGAGTTAACACCAACACTTAAGATTCGACGTAAACAGATTAACGATAACTGGGCTAAAGAAATAGACGCAATGTATACTGAATAAGATGCTACGACAAACATTCTTCTTAGCTTCACTTCTAGGGGCCTTGAATCTATATTTGGCAGAAGACATTACTTTACAAATCCTTTCAGGAATATTGTTTCTATTAACTTTAGGAATATCATTAGTTTGGCCTGAACCATTGCCACCGCCTCCACCTCCAGATTTATGGTCCGATGCTCCAGAGAAAAAAGAACGGGAAATGAAGACCTGTTCGAATTGTGGTAAAGCTGTTGATCAGAAATGGTCTATGTGCCCTTACTGTTCGAAAAGAGTATAATGTACTAAAAACTTTTATCATATACTCTATATAGGTTAATGTGGAAAGAATAAATGTACTAGTAGTAACTGCAATGTTGGTGTTCATATCTTTGCCAGCTTCAGGAATTTCTAATCCAGAAACAAATGAAAATCTTTTATCTGAAATCCCATTAGTTAAGGTAAATGTTTGGGAAGATAATTTATGGTGGGAAAGTACTTCCCGTGATTCAAATAGAAATAATATAGTTGATTGGTTAGAAAATATTGATACTGAGTATGCAATAGGTGTTATTTATGATCATCAGCCGACTGAGGAAGATTTTAATCTTTTAAATGAAATAGGTATAAATGTTAAGGTAAATGTTGATTTAGTTAATGGACTTTTATTGGGAACAGTTCAATCAGAATTATTTGAAACAATAAGTGATTTCCCAGGAGTTTTGATGATAGAGCCCTATGGCAAAGTCGTATTTTATGGAGATGTACAGACCCCTGCAATCAAGGCTAGTAATTCATCAGTGTATCCAGTAGGTGCTTGGGATTTAGGATTTACTGGCAAGGGCGTGAATATAGCTGTTGTTGATACTGGGATTGATAATGAACACCCAGGATTAGACGGTAAATATATTGCAGGATATGATGCTGTATGCACAGATGATGCATTGTGTATGGCATCGTTGCAAGAGGATGATGGTTCGTTTGATCCTGATGACCAAAATCAACATGGAACTGCATGTGCAGGTATGGCTACGAGTAATGGCATATTACCAAATGGTGAATCCTCTAATTTTACAGGTTCAGCACCTGATGCAGACTTAGTAGATGTGAGAATAGGAACTGCAGTTGGTGCAGGTCCCTTTGAAAATTATGTTCTTGAGCAGGAATTTTATGAATCTGCAATGGATGGACTAAATTGGGTGATTGATAACAAAGATACAGCTTGGCCAGGCGTTAGCAATGAAAGTTCTGGCATTGATATTATTTCCTTGTCTTGGGGTATAACTTCACATGAAAGCGGAGGTTCAGATGGGTCCGATATGTTTTCACTAGTTTTAGATGAGGCAACATTGGCAGGTGTTACAGTTTCAGTAGCTGCAGGTAATGATGGTTCAAATAATGATGGACTATCTGGAATGGGTTCTTCAAGTCTTTCGATAACTGTCGGAGCTTCAGATGATAAAAATACAATAGACCGTGCAGATGATGGGATTGCTTCATATTCAAGTCGAGGTCCTCGCAGAGATAATAATGATGGTAACCCTTACAATGAGATGAAACCAGATATTTCAGCACCTGGAACAAATATAATCCAAGCTGAAGCATGTTATGCAAGTAGTAGTTGCTATAATCGGCTACCGGGGCAAGACGCAGCAGGTAATGGATATAGCGGTAGAGGTAGCGGTACGTCGTACGCAACACCTGCAGTGTCAGGAGTAATAGCATTGATGATTGAGGCTAATCCTGAACTCGATCCATTAGAAATAAGAGAAATTTTGCGTTTAACAGCAGAAAGGAAGGAGACCTTATCCTCTTCAGACGGAGAAGGCGTTGAGGAAGGCCCATGGGCTACTTATCCTGAATTAGATCCTTATTGGAATCGTCATTTTGGATGGGG
>DAEH01000004.1 GCA_002497685.1 Euryarchaeota archaeon UBA169 | reverse complement strand
ACTTCTAATGCTAAAGAACAAAATTCTTCTATTTTGAAAAAGTCTCCACCTTTAGGATGTGACATTGTGATTACAACATACATCTCTTTGCTTGAATCAACGGATCGAATTGCTTTCAAAGATTCAGGTCCTGGAAATGCATGCGCGATAATTCCTGTTGCTCCTGCTGAGAATACAGCTTCTGCAATCAGACGATTTGTATTAGGAATATCTGCTACTTTGAAATCACAAATGACTTTACTAAACTTGGATATTTCTGTTACAATATCTAATCCTGCTGATAACACAAGAGGATAATTTATCTTTATTTTGGATACAAAAGGCGATACTTCTTTGGCTATTTCTAGGGCCCGAGCTGGATTAGTTTCGTCCAGGGCGAGCACAAGCCGTGATGACATTAAATCTCTAATTTCCCGGTCAATATAGAAATTGCGTATTTTAATTCAGCTACTGCTGCCACAGCTTCTCTTTTTACCTGAAAAAGATCCTGAGGTTCCATTTCTTTACCAATATTAGACTCTACGAACATCATTTTTTCTAAACTACGCTCGATAGTGTCCACAATAATTTGGCTTCTTGCGGAACGTCGTAAACCTTCTTCGTCTATCATTTCATCTGCCATGCTATTGTCCACTAATGTAGTGGGATATAACCATTTGGCTTGAGATATCCGATTATGATAAATCTTCTCGTGTAAACATTGTAATGCCTACTGGATCTCTTGGAAGAGGACCTTTCTTTTCAGCGACTATTGCTGTAATTCCTGCTTTAGGAACTAACTCAATAAGTCTCTGTGTAATGATACCGTCCATGACTAATGTATTTACTCCATTTTTCTTGTACGTATCTCCGGTACTCTCTAATTGATCTTGTAGACCACTTATAGAAACTTCATCTGCAAGTTCTTCGGAAGCTAAGAAGCGTGCATTCTTTGAACCTTGAAGTTCATCCAATTGTTTTAGAAAAACGGGACTTGCTGCAACAGGTTCTGCAGGTGGCACTTCTTTTGCTGGAGCTGCGCTCTTTGGTGAATCATTAGATTTACCTTTTTTAGCTGGTGAACGACGGGTCTTCTTACCTGAAGTTCCACTTCCTGGACGAGCCCATTTGTTCTGTTCCATGAATAATTCTGCTGAGGTCTTATCTCTCAAACATTTCATTATTTGCTTGTGAGTAATATGTTCTACCTCTGTATTGCTTGGAGCTCTTGCTATGAAATCCACTTCTGCTATTTGCAATAATTCTTGAATTATCATTTCACCGCCACGGTCTCCATCAACGAAGGCTGTAACTGTCTTTTCTTTGGTCAATGCAACAACTTCCTTAGGAATGTTTGTCCCTTCAACTGCAACTGCATTCTTGATTCCGTGCTTTAATAAATTCAAAACATCGCCTCTACCTTCGACAATAATAATTGCATCACTTGACTCTACATTAGGTCCTGCAGGTAATTTACCTTTGAATCTAACTATTTCTTCAGTTTGAAGTGCTTGTCTTACAGTGTCTGTAATTGTTGAACCTGCGCTCCTTGAATCTTGAAGTAAATCAATCAATAAGGATCTTGCACGTTCAATGATAACTTCACGTTTGGAAGTTCTGCTGTCTTCTAAGGCTACTATCTTTACAGTTGCCTTACAAGGACCTACTCTCTCTACTGTTTCTAAGGCTGCAGCAAAAACTGAAGTTTCTACTTGGTCCATACTTGATGAAATTTCTATTTCACCTTTGGATTTGCCTTTATCGCTCTTTATGTCAACTTCTACGCGACCCATTCGCCCGCTCTTCTGAAGGTCTCTAAGGTCTAATTCGTCCCCTAATAATCCTTCAGTTTGACCGAAGACTGCGCCTACGACATCTGACTTATTTACTACTCCGTTTGCTCTTATTGAAGCTCGGATAACATACTTACTACTTGTTGGATCAATATTCATTTTAATCTTCTCTTTTTTTGCTCTTAACCAAGGGCAGACAAAGTTCTGTATCTCTTAAATCTCCACAAAGGAGTTGAAAGGTCATGTTCGTGAATTAAGTACTGTCAATAGCCAAGAGGCCTAGTTTCGTGTCGGTAACACCGTATTAATAACTAGCGGTGATATTTTATGCACGCCTATTCGTGCGAAGTAGTGCATTCAGTAACTCTTATTGCTCAGCCTAGAAGCAAAACGCCTTTTGTCAAAGTCGGCGCTATGAAAACTGGCAAATATGAACCAAGAAAAAGTGGGACTTTTGGAATTATGTGGTTCACTGACTTCGGAGAAAAGTTCTGGGAAGCATGCCAAGGTGTAGATGATTCACCGAAATTAAGATTAAAAGAAAGTGGATTTGATGAGATGGATTGGAAAGTTTCATTCCGTTTCGCAGGATTTAAAGCTAGAATTACATCAGTTAAATACAAAGGATTTTTTGGAAAGCCAGGTAATTCTTACATGGAATTGAAAATTGGAACTCAGAATCCTAATGACCTTCACGTCTTTTTGCAAGCTTTTGCAGAAAAATTTGAAACACCGCCATGGATAATGAATAATTGGAAAAAAGCTGAAGCAAAATGTGGATTTAGTAAAGAAGAGATTATTTCAGCCTGGTCAAAAGGTATGGGAAGAGAAATTACCGAGGAAGAAACTGAAGTCAAAGGTTGGGGTGCTTCCTTATTTGGTTCCAAAAGCAAAGACAGTGAGAAAGTAGAAGACTATGAAATTTTTGAAGATGCTGATGGAAATGATGTAAAGATGGTAATTCATGGAGCTTTAGAAATTGAAGATGATGAATATGCTATCATGTCATATGCTGATGACGTTATCACAACTGAATATGAAATTATGAAAATTAACAGAGCCAAAGACGGCACTGTCTCATATTCAGGTATAGAAGATAAAGAATTGTATAATGACCTAAGTGAAGCTGCAATAGAACATTTAGAAACTAAATTTATTTTTTAAAATAGATTTAAATATTTTAGTCACTACAACCAATCTTATATTTGCCATGCTGGTGGCTTAATCTCTGAGATGTTGGATACTATATCTAAACAATCAGGAAAGGAAACAAAATGTCAATGGAACTTGATATCGAATCGCTAAAACACGGTAAAGAACTTGTAAAGAGAGGATTTGCAAGAATGCAAAAAGGTGGAGTAATTATGGACGTCGTGAATGCTGAACAAGCCGATATTGCTGAGAAAGCTGGAGCTGTTGCAGTTATGGCACTTGAGAGAGTTCCATCTGATATTCGAGCAGACGGAGGAGTTGCTAGAATGTCAAATCCAACTATGATTAGTGAGATTATAGATTGTACAAGTATTCCTATTATGGCAAAATGTAGAATTGGACATACTGCCGAAGCAAGAGTTTTGGAAGCTTTAGGTGTAGATATGATTGATGAGTCTGAAGTATTGACTCCTGCAGATCCATACTATCATGTTGTAAAAGACGATTTCACAGTACCATTTGTTTGTGGTGCTACTTCCTTAGGAGAAGCTGTCAGAAGAATTTGGGAAGGTGCAGCTATGATCCGAACTAAAGGAGAAGCTGGAACCGGAAATGTTGTTGCGGCAATGAG
>DAEH01000066.1 GCA_002497685.1 Euryarchaeota archaeon UBA169 | reverse complement strand
TGTTCCAATTCGTATGTCTAATTTCTTAAAATCATCAAAAGTGACTTCCGGTTTGACATTTGCTAGCTCATTTGTTTCTTCTGGTGGCATTTCTTTCTCCAATATTTCTTCCATATTTAACTTTGTAAACAAAGGAAGGGGTTGCTTCAATTCAAAACTATCTTGATGGACAAGTGCTGAATTCCAACCTAAATCTTCAATTATAGAATCCTTACCCAAATAATTCCATGCTTTCTGGGAAGATTCTGGTAAAAATGGTGACATTAATACCGATAAACTACTACACAAATTCAAGAATTGTACCAATGTTGTTTCACAAGCTTCTCTGTCTCCTTTAACTTGTTTCCAAGGAGCTGCATCGTTCAAAGCTATATTGCCGGCCTGAGACAATTCCATTATTGCTTGTAATGCTTTCTTAAATTTACAAGCTTCTAGAGCTTTAGATACTTTATCAAAAGCTTCTTTGGTTTTTTCATTAAGATCTGAATTAATTGAATTTTGTGAAGTTAATCCTTCTGGAAAATTTTTATTCGCAAAAGACATTACTCTGTACATCAAGTTTCCATAATTTCCTATTAATTCAGTATTAATTCTTGTAACATAATCTTCCCATGTAAAATTAGCATCTTTTTGTTCTGGCATAATTGATGCTAAGTAAAAACGTAGTAACTCAGGATCGTATCTATCTAAATAATCTGGAATCCAAATAGCATGTCTTCTTGATTTAGAAAATTGTGCAGAATCTAATAACAAATATTCGTTCGCTGGAACGTCGTATGGCAGCTTGTAATTACAACCTGATAACATTGCTGGCCAAATTATGGTATGAAATGGAATATTGTCTTTAGCCATGAAATAATAATGCTCTGACTCTTCATTTTCCCACCATTTCTTCCACTCATCAGGTTTTCCTTGATTCTTTGCCCAATGAATTGATGCTGAATAATAACCCATTACGGCTTCAAACCAAACATACATTCTCTTATTCTCATAACCTTCTCTTGGTATTTCAATTCCCCATTCTAAATCTCGAGTTACAGCTCTATCAATTAATCCTTCTTTGAGCCAGTTTCTCGTAAAATTAATCACTGAGGGGCGCCAATGTTCTTTACCTTCTGATAACCATTCAAGTAAAGTATCTCTAAATTCTGATAATTTAAAGAATAAATGCTCAGTTTCCTTGAATTCAATATTGGCATCTGGGTTTAATTTCGAACGTGGGTTAATCAAATCTTTAGAATCCAGAGTTTTACCACAATCATCACATTGATCGCCTCTTGCAGATTCACAATTACAATGTGGGCAAGTGCCCTCTACATATCTATCAGGCAGAAATTGTTTAGCAATTGGATCATAGGGCTCCTCTGAAATTCGTGGTTCAATGTACCCATTATCATCTAATTTTTTTAATATTGATAGTGCAACTTCAGAATGTTCTTCAGTATGAGTGTGACTAAATAAATCAAATGAAATGCCCATTTTTTCAATAGAATTACTGTTTAATTTATGATATTCCATTGCAACTTGTTCCGGTGTTTTACCTTCTTGCTTTGCTGTAACTGTAATAGGTGTGCCGTGCATATCGCTTCCACTAACCATCAAAACTTTGTTACCTTTTAGACGATGGTATCTTGCAAATATGTCTGGTGGCAAATAACATCCGGCCATATGTCCCAAATGCAAAGGACCGTTTGCATACGGCCATGCCACGCATACTAAGACGTGCTTCACAATTATGCAAATTTCATGCTGTTATAATAGATTATGCAAAAATAACGACTAGCGTGATAAATCCATTCCAGATAGCATGGGCTATCATACTTGGATAAATACTTCCTGTTTTTACTCTAATCCACCCGTACAAGCACCCTCCGCCGAAAGCTAAGGCCATAGCAATAGGTTCATGGGCAATAGAAAAAACAAAAGAAGAGACTACTATTGATACAAGTGGACTATAGCGTTTCAATAGCATAGTTAGAATGAAACCTCTAAACAGAAATTCCTCTGCAAACGGAGTAAATATAGAAACGGTTAATGCTAAAATAATGAGAGAAAAGCCAGAAGATTCTTTAAACAAATTTATCACTTCCTGTTGTTCGGCATCTGGAAATACAAGGATAGTAAAGGCTGCATGAAGTGGTAATACTACAAAAATATCAAGCAGAATAACCCAACCAATTAACTTCCAAGTATCAATATTATTTTCAAAGGACAATAATTGTTTGATTTCTTCTTTGGGAAGTATACTTTGAAGAACAATTAAAACTAGAAGACCTGCTGAAATTGTGAATACAGGAAGAAATACTTCTTCACTGTTAATGATTGTTGCCGTAAGCATTAATAGTAAAAAAAGACCGAAAAGCATGGAAATAATGGATGACCATATGTATAGTAATGATTTTTCCTCAATTTCTAATTCATTAATGTCAGTACTAGATTTCGATTCACGCCAGCATTCACTACTGCAATATACCTGATTCTCTAAATCAGACAAAATTGGCTTTGAACAATGCTTACAATAATCCATAAAAATCTTATTTCAATAAAAAGTCTATTAACTTTCTCATTGCTATACCTCTATGGCTTATGCTATTTTTTTCTTCTGAAGTTAACTCTGCAAACGTTTTGTCAAATCCTTCTGGAATGAAAATAGGATCATATCCAAAACCTCTATCGCCTCTCTGTTCATCAATTAAAGTTCCTTTACATTCTCCCACAAATCTATGTTTTTCACCAGATTCGGTCATTAACCCTAGAACACACCTAAAAATACATTGCCTTTCTTCTACATTTTCCATTTGTTTAAGAACACCTTCCAACCCTATTGTATCATACACATATCTTGAGTAAACACCAGGAAATCCTTGTAAATTGTCAATGAAGGCTCCAGCATCATCTATGACAAAAGGAGGTTTAATTTTCCCTTGAAGCCAGGACAACCCAAAATCCACTACTTCTTCTAAACTAGAAGCCTGAATCTCTGGATAATCTATGTTTGTCTTGACTGGATTGAAATTTGTCTTACCAAAAATAGATATAAATTCTTTAATTTTACCCTCATTTGATGTAACTATTTGTAAATCTACAATTTCCTTAAGAGGTGCATCATAATTGCCTGAAATGGCTGATTTTAAATCTTTATGATTCTGCTCTGATTGTGCTTTATCTACGCCAGTTGTTATATCATAAACTTCTTTGTTTGTAATTATTTCATTATAGAATATGGAAAAATCACTTTCGTGTTCATGTAATTTAATTTCCTTAATATCTGAATTGTTTATACTTAATCTAAGCTTTCCTTTTTCATCAAAAAATAATGTTCGTGTAGGTGTTACTCGAATTAAGCCATCGACCTTGCCTGCTTTGTAAAATCCATTACGCCACCAAACTACTGCAAATTTTCTAACGAAGAAACTTGGCTGGGAATCATTACGCAATTCTAAGATTGTTTCTTCATCTTCATCGGTCTCTTCCCATACAATATCTTCCTCAATACCCCATTCAACTTCGTCAGCTACATCCCACTCTCTTTCTGGAGTCATTGATTAGCAAGATAGCTTTGTTGTTTAATTATTTTGTTTAAAGATTTGAACGTAATTGCCTTATATGCCCGGTTAGTCGGAAAATTCTAGCGGGGGTCGCATAGTCTGGCCATTGCGTTGGATTGCTAATCCAATGGGATTTATCCCACGGGGGTTCAAATCCCCC
>DAEH01000033.1:3466-4808 GCA_002497685.1 Euryarchaeota archaeon UBA169 | reverse complement strand
GTCCAAATATTTGTTGCTTGCCATTGAGGTGCTTTACGTGGGATGTATTCTGAACCAAATTGATCATACTTTTTGCGCTCTTTGTCATCTATAAGAACATGATAAGCTTCACTAATTTTCTTAAATTGTTCTTCTGAAGATTCTACGTCTTCCGGATTCAAATCTGGATGGTGTTTCTTAGCTAACTTTTTGTAAGCTTTCTTAATCGATTCTGAGTCTGCATTTTTTTCAACACCCAAAACGTCGTAGTAATTCACCTTTATCAATAGAATTGGCTATATCTAAGCTGCAGTCTGCCCACCATCTATGGATATGATTGAACCTGTAGTCCAACCTGACTCAGGTCCACAAAGATGTAATGCCATTGAAGCTACCTCCTCAGGCGTACCCATTCTTCCCATTGGCTGAACATTTTCAAGATACTCTCTTGTTGCTTGACCTGTTTCTATTCGATTTGTAACCATTGGGGTTTCAACAACTCCCGGACAAAGGCAATTGACTCTGATCTTATCTACTAAGTCAAGAGCCATAGCTTTTGTCAAATTAACAACGCCACCTTTAGCTGCACAATAAGCAACAGCCCCTTCCATCGCTCTCAGCCCTAGTGTCGATGAAATATTCAAAATTGCACCCCCATCGTTCATAATGGGTGCTAGTTTGTTACACATTAGAAAAGTTCCAGTGAGATTTACCGAAATTTGAAAGTCCCAATCTTCCTCCGTTGCCTCCATTATTCCATCATATTTGACTGCACCTGCACAGTTTACTAAAATATCTAAAGAGCCATGAGTATCAATTAACCATTCTTTCATGGATTCAATTGATTTTGAATCGCTTACGTCTAACGCAAAGTAATCGCAGCTTAGTTTTGTAGCTGCAGCCTCTAGTTCTCCTTTATTCCTACTGGAAATTACTACTTTTGCCCCTTCATTTACAAAACGCTCGGCTATACTGTAACCGATACCTTTGGATCCTCCAGAAACTACTGCGACTTTACCTTCAAGTAAATTTAACATTGTATACACAGTAATGGCCGAATAAAGTAGTTTATCGTCTCTTGTAGACTACAAAAGCTATAACGCAAATCGCTGCAAATAGAGGTAGTGATGACAAAAATCCTTCATCTTCATCATCGCTTTCTACATTTTCATTATCATCAATAGGGACAATACAAGCATCATCTACTAAGTCTCCATTATCGTCATTAATTTCATCGGGACAATAATCTAATTTTTCCTCAGTGAAAGCACAAGTTCCATCATCTATTTCGGCTATTGAATTGTAATTATTGGCAGTTTCGTTTGTACAACCTTTTATTGGTTCTGGATATTCACATGTTCCA
>DAEH01000033.1:0-3118 GCA_002497685.1 Euryarchaeota archaeon UBA169 | reverse complement strand
AGTTGAATTATAATTTGTAGCATTTACATCCATACAGCCTTCTATTGGTTCTGGATATTCACATGAACCATCATCTACTTCCGCTTCAGAATTGTAATTTTTAGCATCTGGATCCATGCAGCCTTTTACATAGTAATCACATGAACCATCTGAAAATAATGCCCTTTGTTCAAAATTTTTTGCATCCTCATCCATGCAACCCTCAAAAGGAAGCTCTGGCCCCCAGAAATACCAACTTATTCCTGCAACCCAATTATCATCGTACCCATAAGCACCTACACTTCTATTTGCAATTACCGAATTATTCTTAGGCCTAAAATCATAATTATTGGGATCAATGAGCTG
This sequence comes from Euryarchaeota archaeon UBA169, assembly GCA_002497685.1. GTDB lineage: Archaea > Thermoplasmatota > Poseidoniia > MGIII > CG-Epi1 > CG-Epi1. The sequence goes on along the minus strand of DAEH01000033.1, from coordinate 2,773 downwards.
TGATTCTACACTTCCGCCTTCATCTATATATCCATTGAAGTTTTTAGATTCATTATAATCGCCAGGAACTGGATAATCTTCGTATGAACCTGTACGGTGAGCTGCAATTCTATCTGCTGCATTAAATTCCGTTAATGAATTCTCGTTTCCAAATCCACTTTCGTAAAGAACTATTATGTTGTTTTTGTCAAAATCTTCACCAAAAATAGTGTTATTATGAGTTAAGTGATAATCTCCCTTAACCATTAAACCTGCAGACACATTCCACAGCACATTGTGATGGACTGTTGCATTACGTCCCTCATTAGTTCCGCCCGCTGGACCATCCATCCGAATTCCATATTTTTTAGTATTATGAATCCAATTATAAGCAATGTTAGCATCTTTTTGCTCAGCCATCATCATCTGGACAACAGCTCCGTCACTCTGAAGTAATCCCGTATTCCAAATTTCATTATACATTACGGTTGGTGCATCGCCTATGGAGATAGTAGCTGAAGCTCCAGTCAAGTGAATTATATTATTTGAAAAATTAGCATCTTTACCATTTTCCATAATTGTGACCATGAGCCCAGGAGTATCACTAGCAGACCAATCTATGTGATAGAAATATGAATTCCTAATCGTATTATTATGAGACTGTAGAGCTGCACCGTGAAACTCAATTGCGGTACCATCTGTAAACAAAAATGCAGAATTTTCAACTATACATCCTGAAGATTTATCAAATCTAGTAGTCCATCTTTCATCTACATCTTCTCCTGCGATATTCAAAGATCTTTTTGAAGTACTTGGATACAACAAATGACTACCTGTAACTGTACAATTATCACAATTCTCAAATCTAAAAGTCGTTGCAAAAAAATCTATATTATCAAGTAACATTCTATCTCCATCTTGTGATGAAAAACCATATGCTTGAGTTTTGGCTCTGATATTTGCCTCACCAGGATTTACTCCCTCTGGTGGCATGAAATAAAGTGTATTATTTTCATTATCAAAAAACCATTCCCCTGGTGAATCGATTAAAGCTAATTTACCTTCCAAAAAATAATAATGGTGCTTTGTTTTCCAATTAGAAACTTCATCATAACTAAATGAATTATTTACACTATCAAAGTGCGTTATATTTCTACTCCAAGTTTTGAAAGAACCTACGTTCAGAATAGCTATTGCTCCTGTCGGATCAAAACCAGTTTCGTTCAAACCGGTTATATCTATTAATTCTCCATTATCATAAGGATAAACCCAGTTTCCATCTTCGTCTTTATACTTATCAGAGTCCATAGATCCTTCTGCCCAAGAAATTGATTTGTTAAATACGGAACCGTCAGTGAAATTAGCATTAGGCCAACGTGCAGGAATCATTTCCTCTAAGTCAACAAATAATTGCCAAACATCCTCACTAACATTAGTTTGGTAAATCCCATTTTGATACTCTACCCATTCTCCATTAAGGTCAGTCTCAATATCGCGTGAACCGTCAATCACTACTTTTGCATGTTCTGCAGCTTTAAAATTCACATCATCTTTATCTTGTAATGATATTGATTCTCTGTAAATTCCATGTGAAATAATTACGGTATCACCATTGCCGATTGTTTCTGCAGCCTTAGCTATTGTTGCAAAGGGACAATTTTCAGACCCTGAATTATCATCACTACCATTATCTTTATCGACATAAAACGGCAAATCATCATCTTTAGTTGCATTTTCACAATCATCTCCAGCTTGAGAGCCAAAAAACTCCAAAATTGAAGAAATTTTATTATTTTCTGAATTATCAAAATTAACTAACGGTGCCAAAAGAAGCATAAAGGCAATTACTAGATTCAGAAATTTTTTCATATTTACTATTACAAACTCTTAGTATTAGTGCCTTCTTCTATAATTTAATCCAATTATAGCTAAAATACTTACAATAGGCATCAAAATATTAGAAAACTCAGGAACTGCAGTACCGCTGTTCTCATACCATGCTATTTCATCGCCAGCATATGCCGACGAAACTATGTCAAGGCTTCCATCACTATTAATATCAGCTACAAATACACTAGATGGCCTATTTACAGAAGACGCAATATTATTAGTGGTCCAACCTGCGTCCGGAGTGCCATCATTTACATACCATTTTATTTTACCATTAGATGAAGTACCTGTTTCTGCGGATGAAATTATATCAATATCTCCATCATAATCAATGTCAACTGGGAAAAGTGAAGTTGGCTTAGTTGGTGTGCCTATTTCATAAGTTGTCCAAACTGCCCCATCTGGTGAACCATCATTAACATGCCATGATACTTTACCTCCAGTATATGCTGCAGAGATTACATCTAAATCTCCGTCATTATCCATATCTGCAATAGCAACAACATGCACATCAGTCAATCCTCCTTTAATTTTTGTTTGTGACCAAGTGCCGTCATCAGGAGTTCCATCGTTTTCATACCAATATACTTTATTTGTTTGATCAGCCTCAACAATATCTAAATCTCCATCTCCGTCGATATCACCTACTGTTACATCATATGATTCTTGACTGCTAGAGCTAGAAGTTACGTCATGAGAAGTCCATCCACCATTATTAGGCGAACCATCATTCTCAATCCAAACTACATTACTTGTCATAAAAAGTGCTGCAACAATATCCAAATCTCCATCACTATCAATATCTGCCACATGAACTGACATTGCACCATCTGCATCTGAACCACTAATTACTGTGTTTGTAGACCAAGCTCCATTACCTGGCGTTCCATCATTTATGTGATAG
>DAEH01000062.1 GCA_002497685.1 Euryarchaeota archaeon UBA169 | reverse complement strand
GGCATCATGAAAAGAGCAAAATAAGCAGCACCTCCTATGATTAGGATTCCAGGAATTAGAAATCGTAACCACTTTAATGCGTTTAATCCTACAACAGTGCCTTCAGCCATTACAAAGAATTTACAGCATTCACAGCACTTAAAGTTTCCTTAACATCGTGAACCCTTAGAATGTCAACACCGCCCGTTACTCCCATAATAGCTGCAGATAGGCTTCCAGTTAACCTGTCCCCTTCTCCATTCCCAGTCATCATTCCAATGAATGACTTTCTACTGGCACCTAGTAAAACTCCGCCAGCCATTCCTTTGAATTCATCTAATCTACCTAAAATCTCAAGATTATGCTTCAAATTTTTCCCAAATCCAATACCTGGATCAACAATAATGTCAGAACGCTTGATTCCAGCCATTTTAGCGGCTTTTATTCGTCCATTCAGCCATTCTTTAATATCTTCTACCACATCACCATACTGAGGATTCTTTTGCATATTTTCAGGTGTACCTTGCATATGCATAATTATGACGGGGACATTCATCTCAGCAACTGTAGAAATCATGTCATTATTTCGTAATCCTCCAACATCATTTACAATAGAAGCTCCAGCTTCAACAGCTTTTTTTGCAACTTCAGCTTTTTGAGTATCTATAGATATCGGAATTTCATAATTATTAGAAATATATTCGATAGCAGGAATTACTCTTTCTAATTCTTCTTCTGCATTTACGGGTTTAGATCCGGGCCTCGTAGATTCGCCTCCAATATCTATAATCTCAACACCTTCTTTCACCATAGAGTCTACTCTATCTTGAACATCGGCTAAATCAAAATGTTTTCCACCATCATAGAAACTATCTGGTGTTACGTTTAGAATTCCCATCACATGGCATTTGCCATTTAGTACTAAATTACCTAATATTAAACTCATTCACGGATAACAAATTGTGATTGACACATAGGGCATCCAACTTGTATTGGCCTTTGAGCAGTTGTGACAGAAATTAAACCTCCACAAGATGGACATTGTAATTCTAAAGGACCTGGAACGACAGTTTCTTCTTCGAGCATGTCTTCAAATTCATCGCCTCCTCCTCTCATTGAGCTTAAAACTCTTGCACCGCCAAATAATGCTAGCACACCTAGAGCAGCCCCTCCAATCAAATTATTAGTTGGAATTCCACTTTCTTCAACACTTCCTCCATATCCAGCCCCAGCAGTTACAATTACTACAGCCTGCCAAGTACTAACGCCACCACGTGTATCAGTTACAGTTAGTACTGCAGTGTAGGTGCCAGGATCATTGTATGTTCGCTTAAACGATTTCATAGATTTATCGCCTAATAAATTAATTTCAGAACCTCGTGAATCTAATATTCTCCAATTATAAGTTAGAGTAGTATCATCACCATCAGGGTCTGTGGATTTTGCAGCCGAGTATGTTACTTCATCACCAGTCTTTGCATAATCTACCCGATCACTAAAAATTCCTTGCCCCCCTATGAAAATACCTGCTTCTGCCATTGCGACAGGTAATATGTTTTCAGGCATGTATACTTTAACTTGTAATGGGTCTGACCAAGTACTAGCTAAAATATCATCACCACCAGTATCAGAAAGCTCGCGAGCCATTAATTGTGCATAGAATATTTTATCTTCAGTATTTTCAGGTAATGTGTAATTATATCCTTTTCCAGTATTTTGACTATCAACTATTTCATATAACTGTGAGTCAATCAATCTAAATACGCGTATTATTCCAAATGAATTTCTAAGTACTTCTTCACCACTTTCAAGTTGTAATTCTCCACCATTAGTTCCAGTAAAGAATGCATTATGGTATAAGCGAACAGTTTGCCCGTCTTTTACCCAATCGGAATAAACATTGTCTCCAAAGCTAAATCTATATTCCAACTCAGCTTTTTCATCAGGGTCAAAAGATTGAGAAACATCAAAAGTTATGAATCCTCCATCGGGAATTTCCACTGGTGAAGATACATTTGCTAATAATATCGCAGTAGGTTGAGTATTTGCTTTTACTTCAATAGTTACGCTAAATTCATCAGACTCTTTGCTTCTTTCATCTCTAACTGCCACTAATATTTCTTTATTTCCTGGACTAGAAAAACTGATATCCCATGTATAGTCAGCAACCCAAGAAGTCCAACCATTTTCGGTATAATATCTATAAGTTAAATCAGCATTTCCGTCTTCACTGTCAGCTTTTCCATCTGTCGTTTCATTATCATAAGATTCACCAGCATCGACTCTTACAGGTTCATCAATCCATAGAACCATTGTATCTACTGAAGCTATAATCACAGGTTTATCATTAGGTATTTCTTCAATTTCAATAGTAGTGTAATCTTTGTTATTACTGAAGCGAGTTTCTTGTCTTGGTTGGGAAGTATCTTCAGCAACGGCATAAATTTCGTGATATCCTGGAGTAGTAGAAACACCATACCATGTTCTTTGAATAGTAATATTTCCTCCACCTGACGCAATGATATCATCGTCATCAGAACTATATTCAGTTATTTTCTTACCTCCTGCATCAGGATCACCATCGTATAGTTTAACTCTCCAATCTACGGCATTTACTCCACCGTAATTATGTACAATAATATCAATATCAATGTCTTCATCCTCATCAGGATTTTCTGGAGAATATGTAATATCAATTCCTTCAATTGCTAAATCGGGTTTGTCAGTTTGCCCTTCAGTGGTAAACACCCACATGTAAATTTCACTACCAACCAACATTTCCTTTGGACCTTCATTATCTATGTTTGCTATTGCAATTCCGCCGTAGTGTCCGGCTTTTCCAGATAAAGCACTTGTTTTAGATTCATAATCTTCCGTTTCTCCATCATAAAGGAAAATTTCACCTCCTGAAGTTCCATAAATTAATTCAACAAAATTATCACTATCAAAATCGCTGATAGCTACACCCCACAGAGAACTAGTATCTACAGTTTTTGAGTATTCAACAGTGTGCGAAGAGCCCTCATACACTGTAATTGTAGGTTTTAAATCTCCAAAGTCTCCAGTCCCTACTGCAATTTCAGCTTCTCCATCATTATCAACATCTCCAACAGCAATTCCATACGGCCTGTATCGGTCAGCATCAATTGTAGTTCCATCAGTAGTGTAGGTGCCGCCACTGTGCTTGTAAACGCGAACTTCTCCAGAAACTTCAGCGTTATTTCGGCTATCTCCTCCAGTTCCAACAACTAAGTAATCATTACTTCCTCCTAAATCTCCGCTAGCTATTCCTCCAACAATTTGCCCCAAATCGTTAGATTCCCATTCAGAACTATAACCTGAACCACTATATCCATATACTCTGACATTTCCGTGTAAGTCAGAAGTTCCAGCGGTAGGATCAATTACCTCCAGATAACCCGTAGCAAGTCCGATTTCAGGATAATTGCTTCCGTCTAATTCAGCAATAGTAATTCCTAAAGCTGCATCAATATCTGAACTTTTGTAAGCTTGTGTAAATGAAGTTCCGTCTCTTTCAAACACATACAAAAATCCTTCACCTCCATTCCCCTCAACCTGAGGTTCTCCAGGATTTCCAGTAGATATGGCAATATCATTATCGCCATCATTGTTTAGATCTCCAATCGCAATTCCCATTATATTTTTTTCTAAAACAGGACTAACCCAATCAGTTTCGTAGGTAACTCCATCATAAGCATAAACTCGACCAGAAGAACTGCCAACAAGCATCTCTAGAGTATCATCATCATCTATATTTCCAAGAGCGACACCGTATGCCCCCCCTCCTTCAATAGAATATAGTGTATTTTCGTTAGAATCAGAATTAGTTGACCATATTTCACTGTGTTCAGTTTGTGAAGTGATCTCCCAAGCTACAACCATTCCAGAGTCGCTGCCATGAATGACCCAAGGATTAGTGTGGCCGTTAGTAGAGACTGTAATTCCAGCCCCAGTGTTCATTGGATAACCCGTATTCCATTCTTGGTAGGTATTTAGATTAGATCCAACTAATCCCATAATTCTAATTTTACCATTTCCATCTGCAACAATTAATTCTTCATTAGAGCTTCCAAATAGATTTTTACTAGCAAGACCGTATCCGCTTTTAACACTGTTATCTTCTACAAAGTTATCTTTTTCACCATCGATAAAAACAGTCATTTTATTCTGCTGAGGAACAATCAATTCATCAATATCATCTCCGTCTAAATCTGCAGCAATTAAACTGTAGCACAAGCTATCAGTCCCATCATTGTTGTCCATATCTTTCTTCCATTGCATTTCTTCAGTTTCACCGTCAAAAATAGCAACCCATCCTTCTTTGGTTCCGACAGCCACTTCCATAGCTTCGTCTTCATCGAATTGACCGAAAGTAACTCCCCAAGCATCAGCAACTCCTTTTTCCACTTTAGCACTCATATCCAAGTACCATTCAGTTTCATCTGGCGTAATATCTCTTCCAACATATAGTTCAGGAGTATCAGTTTCGACAACCCACAAAAATCCTCGATCATCTCCCATTGCAATTTCAGCTTCGTCATCTCCATCGAGATCACCCATTGCAATTCCGTAAGGCCACCCAGCAGTCCATTGGCCGTGCGACCAAGATACGCCAGAAGACCAGTTTGTTTCAGCAAGCAAAGTCTCACCATCGATGATCTTTACTTTACCGACGTCAGAAACCCAATTGTATCCGATAGCAATTTCTAACTGCGGATCATCGTCGATTTGGGCGATTTCCATTCCTTTAACGGCACCTCCCATATCAATGGTATGAAATTTTTCAGCCCAACCTTCAGTTTCAGAATCCCAATCCAGAATGTGTACAAATCCTTGAGCATTACCAAAAACTAATTCATCTTCACCATCAGCATCGATATCAGCACTTTTAATTGAGTTCAGTGCACCAATACCTGTACCTATTCCCGCTCTCCATTTTTCACTAATATAACCTTTATCTGTATCTCTACGTTCTTCATTAGCAGCTTCAACTGTAATTAGCGGAAGTGCACCAGATAACAAAAAGAGCATCGCCAAGACTAAAACTTTTGCTGAATGCATACACTCTCATTTCTGTAACTAACTATATCAAACTTTTTACATAGTACTAATCTTATTCTAGTTTATTCATTGGACAGTTCATTCAACATTGCATTTTTAATCTCAGATACGTCCATTCCAGCCGTATCAATACCTAACCTTTCAGCTGAAGCTCTAATTTTTTCTTTTTCATCGATTTCAGTATTTTCAGAAACAATACC
>DAEH01000055.1 GCA_002497685.1 Euryarchaeota archaeon UBA169 | reverse complement strand
TTCCCATTCCACTTATCCTTAAATTCCCAATTATTGGTAAAATTTAGATTTTCATCAATTGGTTGCGGAACAGTAAAATCATCTACAGTACCCATGTAGGAAGTAGAGAATGGCCCATTGTTCCAAGGTATTGGTTTTTCAAAGTATGAACACCCATTATCATCTACTTCTTCCCCGTAAAGGAAAGGACCATCAGGACATTGATCGCCATCAGAACACAGGCCATCGCCATCAGAGTCTCCAGTAGAATCGTTTCCCCAGCAAATATCCATTGAATCTACAATTCCATCTCCGTCAGTATCTCTTTGAGATGCCGAGCAGCCTTCTTCATTTGGAATTTCGTTTATAGGAGTTTCATCACAGTTATCATACCGATCTTCTATTCCATCATTGTCGTCATCATCATCTTCTGTATTGTCTTTACAACCATCAGCATCCCAATCATCAGATCCTCCAGCTTCCCAATCAGGAGTGCCTCTTGGACATTGGTCGACAGAATTATTCATCCCATCATTATCCATATCTGTATCAATTCCATCAGGTAGTCCATCTTTATCGTAATCTAACGGCTTCGATGAAGGACTTCTCGGATTTGTTCCAAGACTTAATTCTAGTGTATTATTGTAGCCATCTCCATCAATATCGTCGTCAAGTACTAAAGAAGTATTACAATCATCCTTTATTGAATCGGGTTTCCCGTCACCATCCATATCTTTTGTTGCACATTCATCATATGGAAATTCATCACTATTATCTCCGAAACCGTCAGAGTCAGAGTCTTTCCATTCGTTAGGGTCATTTGGAAAATCATCATAATTATCATCGTATCCATCATTATCAGAATCTAAATTGGAAGAACCTGTGTTCTGATTTCCAGAATCATCAACTGAATTGTCATAATTATAGTTATTAGAATTGTTATTATTATTTGATTCATTGACCTCTTCTTCGAGGCAACCACTTGTTGAAATAATAGAAAATAGAAATAGAAAAATCATCATAACAGAGGTACTTTTCTTTTTCATCATTTGCATTAATATTCAGCTTGCAAATAAACTTTGTCACCCATCAAATCACATATTTAGTGGTGTTTACTATCACTAATCAATGTCTGCACAAACTGCAAGAAAAGTAGCCTTAGCGTACTGGGGATTTTCCAAAAAAGCTAGTTCTAGAGCAAAAGCTGGCGTCGATATAGATATAGTAAAGGGAAATAATTCAATAGAGTTAACTGAGCAAATTCCTTCTATTCAGAAATTTGCAAAGAGTGTGGATAAATCATGGGATGATTTTACAGGATATATCGGAAAATATGGTAGGATTCCCTTTGAAGCGTTAGTAGATATTGCAGCAAAGGCTAAGAGTAGTAATGAAAATATAGGTAAATCAGATTTAGAAGAAGTTGAAAAATGGTCTAAATTATTAATCGATGCAAATTCAAATTATTTTATTGCACGTGCAAAACATAAAGGAACGTTGTTACAAGTACTAATAAATACAAAAAATTAGTTCAAACTTTATAATTCACACTATATTGTTAGATATAATGAAAATTTACACTAGAGCTGGAGATGAAGGCCAAACAGGTTTACTTCATGGAGAAAGAGTGGCAAAAAATTCCGTTCTTCCAGAAGCGTATGGAACTGTGGATGAAGCTCAAGCAATTTTGGGACTAGTTCGAACTGAATGTGACAATAACAAAGATTTGGAAGACAAGATAATTCATATTGAGAGAGATCTTTATGTTTTGATGGCTGAATTAGCTACAAATCCTGAGAATCATGGCAAATTAGTGCCTGGAAAAAGTAAAGTAAATGATGAGATGATTAAATTTTTAGAGGATTTTATTGATGAAATAACGTCAAGTTTTGAACTTCCAAAAGAATTTGTTCTTCCAGGTCAAAACCGTATTTCAGCTCTACTAGATGTTTCAAGAACAATTGTGAGAAGGGCTGAAAGAAGAGCCATAGCTTGCAATATCGAAGAATCATTAGCTGTAGCTTATCTTAATCGTTTATCAGATTTACTTTGGGCTATGGCACGCTGGCAAGAAGGCGAATCAATAACTTCACGTTCAGTATAAAATGAAAATTCCAGATCACCTACGTCCGCCACTTTTAGAACAACTCGAAGATCAGGCTACGTCTGAGGATTGTTTAGTTTTGAGAGGTTCAGCATTGGGTCATGCACTTCTTGGAGATAATGATAAGAGGAATTTTTTTATTGAAAAATTTATAAAATCAGCAGAGCCTCCTTTAGAAGGTACTCAGTTAGCTAGAGAATTGCAGGCAAGAGGTGTGGGCAATATTCTTTTAGAGAAAAATGCAGAGGATTATTTGTCTAGGGCTAAAGAGTTGTTTGAAAATGAGCTTGAGGAAGCATTGCCTAATTTACCAGAAGATATCGCGATAGATGTGGCTACAGAACCTCTAAAGCAAGCTAGACAAGCTAGAAGCGGTTTGATGGAAAATGCTTTTTTAAGGAAGGAATGGAAACTTTGTATTAGTGAAGCTGAACATGGACGTTCTATAATTCCAGATTATTTATTATATCAACCACACAGAGAAGGCTATCCAATAGAATTCGTAGCCAAAGGAATGGATGCTAATGATAAAGATTTAATTTCTAAGGGTTTTGAAATGCAGGAAGAATTTCTGCAATATGTTATAGATGTAGGCTATCTGAAGCCTTGGGAAGAGGCATATTTTGTCTCACATTCATTGTCAGTTATTACTAGAACTCTTGTTTCAGAATTATAAACCGCTTCTTTATATACTGTTGTAATGGCTCTAAGTATCCGAGGTATTACAATGTCTCAAACTAGAAAATCAATAAGCAAGCAAATTTTAGCATGGACTGCAGTTTTCGCTCTTGTGCTAAGTATACTACCATACTCTGTGGCAGATTCCAGTTCAAATGAATATTTTGAATCATGGAGTTATCAACTGTCTGACACAGATGGCGATGGAGATAATGATACGATAATGTTCACATTCGATGTAGATACGAATGTAACTGATTCTGTAGAAGTAGAAGTTTCCATGAATGTTATAGATGATAATGGTAATTATGTGGGTTATGAAAGTGAGGATTACGAAATATATTGGACAGACAATGATACTTTTGAAATGGAATGGTTTGTTGATGATTGTGATGATTATGATGATGAGGAGTGTGAAGGACCATATGAGTTTGAGTTTCAACTTTATGAGATTGTTGACGGCAGTTGGTACTGGGAAGATAATTTTACAGAATCAAATATTTGGTTATATGAAACAACAATAATTCCAGAAGGAGTCATGCAAATTGAGAATGCAGTCCTTGCAGATGATATCGATGGATACCACAATGATATTCTTTTCTTAGCCCACATGGAAGATTATGAACTTTCAAATGTAACTATTCAACTTGAAAGAAAAGTAGGAATACAGTGGGTTGACGTCGGCGATGAAGATACAAATGAAGATGGCGAAGCAAGTTTCAAAAATATGTCTAGCGGAGAATATAGATGGTCTGGAACATACGATGGAGAAACGATAGATGCGTTGAGTCACACATTTGTTTTTTATGGTCCAAATTCAGATGAAAACATAGGTCATATTGCAATCATGGATGACGCGGATGGTGATGATGATTATGACGATTTTGCATTTGCTAGGATATATGGTAACTCTAGTGAATCATATTTCAATGATGGAGTTTATGTAGAGTTACTCTACGAAAGTAACAACACAGTATATGCAGAAAAAGGAGGCGACGGTAGTGAGGAGGTTCTTATGTTCAACGATGTACCTGAAGGAAACTACACTTTCAGTATGTACAATGGAAGTTCAAGCGGAGATCTTTTACAATCAGGCTGGATGCATTCATACGGAAGTTTGAATACAAATTATGGAGAATATTTTGAATCTTGGAGCAATCATACTACAGATACCAACGGAGATGGAATAGCTAACAATATTTTTGTAAAATATAATCCAGATACCGAATGTAATTGTACGGTAGATGTCATGGTTTCATACAATATTTATGATGCAGATACAGGTATGTATGTGGATTATGGAAGCGAAGATCATGAAATTAATGGCACAGAAGTAGACGAATTTGAAACCAATGTCTTCTATGCACCTAGGGATTCAAATTATACTTTTGAATTTTATCTGTATGATATAAGTGGAGACAATTGGGATTATGAAGACAATTTCACTTTCACAGTATATTTAGAATGTGACAGTACCAATGTTACTTGTGATTCAGAGGAATACTTTGAGTCTTGGAGTTATCACACTAACGATACTAATGGAAATGGCATAGCTAACAATTTGTATGTTGAATACAATCCAGATACAGATTGTAACTGTTCAGTTGATATTACAGTAACCTACAATGCAATAAGTGAAAATGGAGATTATATATATGGTGATTATTACGACCACAACATAACAGGAACTGAAGTAGATAATTTCACAACAGATAATTTTTATCCTTCTGAAGACGCAAATTATACTTTCTACTTTACATTATACGACAATAACTGGAATTTCGAAGATGAATTCAATTTTACAGTTTATTTAGAATGTGACACTGAGGATGAGAACTCAAACTGTGACTACGATGAGTGGTTTGAAGATTGGGATTATGTAACAGAAGATACTGATGATGACAATCTTGATGATACTATAATAATTGATTTCGATCCAAATACAGAATGCGACTGTGAAATGGATGTTTTCGTTTATGTAGATATTTATCAAAATTCATCAGGTAATTACGTAGATTTTGAGAATGAAGAGTTTACAATAAACAGAACTGATCAAGTTTATTTTGATATGGATTGGACTTCTCCTAACAGTACATCTTATGATTTCTATGTCTATATTTATGATGATGAATGGAATTTTGAAGACTCATTTTGGATTAGAAATGTTTACTTGTATCAAACCAGTGGCGCAGGAGGTCCTGGCGATGACGATGAATATTTCGATAGGTTAGATCACTACACTTCTGACACAGATAGCGATGGATATGAGGACACGGTTGAGTTTGAATATGATCCCGATACTACTTGTGATTGCTACCTTAATGTAACAACAGTATTTGAGTTCTATGACAATCAAACTGGTGATATGGTAGATTCATTTGAGGTTGAAGAGGAGATTTATGGAGATGATAACGATTATTTTTACAATTACTGGTCTCCTTCTTACAACGGAACTTTTGATATAATTGTTGAACTTTATGACCAAGATGGGAATTTAGAAGATTTGGAACAGTTTAATGATATTTCGTTACACGTTCGCTCACAGAATAATAATGAAGACTATTATTTTTCAGATTGGGATCATTATGTAGAAGATTCAGAGGTAATATTCATAGGATATGACCCAGATACAACTTGTAATTGTTACGAAGAAGTTAGGGTTGAAATTGAAGTTTATGACTCTCAGAGTAATGATTTTGTAGATTACATAGAAGACTACCATGAGATATACAACGACGATAGCGATTGGTTCGAGCAAGAATGGTCTGCACCATATAATGGTTCATTTGATTTCTATGGTTATTTGTTCTTTGATGACAGTCTAGAAGATAGTTTCTTCATTGATTCGATTTATCTTAATGAAAGTCACAATGAAGGTAGTCATTCGAACAATGGTATTGCACACGTAGCTTACATTATTTCTTTAGATGAGGACGATTATGTCAACGATTTCATTGGAATGGTTAATTCAGGAGATGAAGTATTCTTCGAGATATCACATGAAGATAATGTTGTAGAATCAGGTTACTCCAATGACGGAATGTGGTTTGCTCAAGATCTACAAGAGGGTTGGTATGATTTCCAGATTATTGACGATCATGAAGAAGACTATGCGATGCACTTTCAATCTGGTTCGTTTTACTCGTATGGAAATAATTCACACAACTCATCAGATATCGTTAACGTTGGAATTGGCGTAGGAATAGATGAAGATTATGAGGATGACCTTGATCTAGAGTGTGACGCAGGTCCTTGTGACGATGTAGGTATCATTGCCTACATAGGAGATATTGAAGATGGAGGAGTTGAAGATATTAATTTCGATATTTTCCAGTGGAATAGTGAAGAAGAGTACTGGGAATATTATGTTACTCTAACTACAAATGAGAGTGGTACGGACATACACCATGACACTCCATGTGGAGAATATATGTGGATGTCAGAGTTAAACGGTAACGAAGCCGCAGGTAGATTCGACGTATATGCTAATTGTAATTCAGAAGAAGAACATGCATGGTTTGAGATGGTTGATGTTTATGCGATGGATTTAGACGGTAATAATCTTGTCGACAGCATAAATTTCAATTATCACATAATGTCAGATTGCGATTGTGATATGTACATGTTACTAATTACTGATATTTACAATGAATCGGGCTACATGGTCGATACTTTCGAAGAGTTCTTCTGGGTTGTAGAAAATGATATGACTTCATTCAATTTCACTTGGTCTAACTATCATGAAGAAGGCAATTATACTTTTGATAGTATCCTAGAATACTTGGTTGATGGAGATACAAATGGAGAAATCATTATGCAAGACGCTTACTGGACAGATTCCTACATGCACACCTATGATGAATCAACTTGGTGGTACGTTGAAGAGGTGTCTGGCAGAGATAATGTATATGAAGGCCAAAACATTCAATTAGAAGCAATAGTAGCAAACGCTCCATCTGATCTAGTAGTTATTTGGGATATGGGCGACGGTAGTTCTTATCAGAATACTTTCAATTTAGTTCATACTTACGCAGATAGTGGAGATTACGATATTACTATTGAGACACACAGCGGCAATTATTCAACATATGATATTTTCGAAATTAAAGTAAAGAATATGGCACCTAGAATTTTGAATATTATGATGGATGAAATCGTCAATGAAGGTGATGAAGTATCTTTCAATGTTCAATATGAAGATGTTTCAGGCGATATGGACAATATTTCAGTATCATGGATATTCCCAAGCGCACAACTCAATGGTAATTTTGCTCAATACACATTTGCTGAC
>DAEH01000071.1 GCA_002497685.1 Euryarchaeota archaeon UBA169 | reverse complement strand
TTTGGCTTACCTTTACCCAGTTTATCATGAACCATTGTAAGGAATTTTTTTCCAGCCCTGTGTATTACAAATCGATGTAAAAGGGCTTGTTCAAGTGTAGTTTCTTCTACGTCTCCAGTAGATATTTTGTCCTTACGTTTAGCCCTAAGTTTGGCTATTGTATTTTTCACTAGCTGCTCATTATTTTTTGGGTAAAGTCCCATTGCATCGCCAGACTTGTATCTGATTCCGCTACCTTTTATCGAGAATACGTAATGGTTGGTTTCTTTACCTGATCCTTCAGAAATAGTGTAAGATTCCACTACCTTTGCCATGTACGGGTTCTTTCGATTGTAATCTATACTATCAATCCCTATGTTTTCTTTGGAGGGTGAGGCGTTCTGCTTTGTTTATGTTTGACCATGTGCTTTCTTTTACTTGGTCTAACTTTCTCAGCACCTTTACCTTTATTCCTTAATCCTCTAGATTTTTTACCGGCAGAAGTTAAACCTCTATGAACTCTTCCCTTATGTGCACGGTTACAAATCCAGTTAATTTTTGAATCTGCCAAGATTACGGGATGGTTTGGATCTACAAGTATAACTTCATACCACTTGTATCTTCCATCTTCTGCAACCCAATAAGAATTTAAGATTTCAAGATTAGGATATTTTTTCCCAGTTCTCTCTTCAGCAATCATTTGTAAATTTTTTCCCATTGTGATTTTGGAAATACCAGTTCTTTTAGCCCTTCTACCTGAGGTTATGGCATGTTTACGCATACCTCCTCTTCTTATTCTTGTTCTAACAAGCACGTAACCTTGCTTAGCCTTATATCCTAGACTTCGGGCTCTATCTAGCCTAGTAGGTCTATTGATTTTCGTCGAAGCATCTTGTCTTCTATATGCAACAAGTCTTTCTTTTTGTAGTGCTTTAAGATTATTTGATGGAACTTTCCACTGGTCTCTAACGTAGCTGTATATTGATTTACTCATTCGCGATTCCTCACTTAACGGGTTCAGCTTATGCCACATTCCCGATATTTGACTTTAAAGACACTTCCTTATAAAGCTTGATATATGACTAAATATGGGTAATAAATTGGAACGTGTAGATTTAGATCCTCCAGCTAAGGTAAAAGGTTTCTTAGGTTCTTATTTTCCTCCACCAGAGCCAGTTTCTCATTTTATTAATCAAAAACTAGAAGAATTATATTCAGTCAAAAGAATGCACATTATTGTAAATCCTTTTGCAGGAAAAAGGAAAGGTAAAGAAATATCTAATTTGATATCTTCAGATTTAGATGAATCAAATATTACCTCTGTAATTTATTCTACAGAAAAGATAGGCCATGCTGAAGAAATAGTTTCAACTATATCTTTTGAGAAGGGTGATGCCTTAATGTCAGTTGGAGGTGATGGTACACTCTCTGAGATTATAACTGGACTTCTAAAAAGAGATGATTCTTTTTACGAAACAATCCCAGTCTCTATTGTGCCTTCAGGTTCAGGTAATAGTCAAGCAAATGACATGGAAATAGAAGATTATCGGGATGCAGTGCAAAGAGTTGTTGACGGAAGACTAAGGAAAATGGATGTAGGAAAAGTAACATATTTAGATGAAGAAGAGAAGAAGATACGTTTTTCTCATAATCTGGTTGGTTGGGGTCTTGGTGTAGACGCAAACATTCTGGCTGAGAAAATGCGCTTTTTAGGGCCGGTAAGATACGATCTAGGCTCTTTATTAAGTATTATAAGAGGAAAAGTTCGCAATGCTAGATGCTATATCGACGGCAATTTAATCGATTCATCATTTATTTTACTTTTGATACAAAATACCAAGACAGGTGGAGACAGATTAACTTTAGCCCCCATGGCACATGTTGACGATGGGAAAATGGATTTAGGAGTAATATATCACATTAGCCGTTTTCAAGTCCTAAAATTATTTAATCAATTAAAAGCTTCAGGCTCACACGTATGGAATCCTAACGTTGAGTATTACCGATTTAAGCATTTACGAATTGAAACTGAAGAACCTACAGCAATCAATGTAGATGGAGAAAACCTAGGAACTACACCATTAGAAATAGAGGTAATGCCCTCGGCTTTGAAAGTTTTCCATTGAGGGGAATATATTATTAGTAAGTTCCTTAGTATAAATTACATATATGTCAGCTAATAATATTCTGAGACAGAAATTAATTGAATGTGAAGCTTTAAAGTTTGGTGATTTTACTCTTACTTCAGGCAAAAAATCTAGTTACTATGTTAACATGAAATTAGCTTCAACTAATCCAGATATTCTAAAATTGATTTCGATTGAGTTTGCAAAGCTTATTCCAAATGGAACTGATTTTATTGCAGGAATGGAATTGGGTGCAGTTCCTCTTGCCGTAGCATTATCTCTTGAAACTGGGCTTCCTTATACTATGATAAGAAAAGGTGAAAGAAAACATGGCACAGGTTCAAGACTTGAAGGACCATCTAAAGGTAAAGCAATTTTAGTTGATGATGTAGCTACCACCGGAGGATCTAATGTTGAGTCATTAGAGGTACTTTTAGGGGAAGGTATTGATGTTACTAAGATATTAGTCGTAGTAGACCGTGAAGAAGGTGCGCATGAAAAGTTGAAACCATATAATGTTTCATTTAGAAGTTTAATTAGTGCATCTGAACTGAGTGATAAATGAATTTTCTTGTGATTGGTAGTGGGGCTCGTGAGCATATAATGGCTCGAAGATTATCTGATGTTGGCGTAAAAATATTCTCAATTTTGACTAACCGGAATCCAGGTTTATTGAATTTATCTGAAGAGTATCTATTCTTAAGAAGCTATCACAATAACATTAGAATTACAGTTGATTTTGCTTTATCAAAAGGAATTGACTGTGCAGTAATAGGGCCAGAAGATCCACTGGCTTTAGGTTATTCAGATGCCTTGATGAAAAAAGGAATTCCTGTTGTAGGTCCAATTCGTCAGCTTGCTCAAATTGAAACAAGTAAAGGTTTTACTAGAGATTTACTAACTAAGAATAACATTAATGTTTCTCCTAAATACCAAAGGTTTGATAGAATAGATGGTGCTGAAGATTTCATTTCGTTATTATCAGATGAATATGTGGTAAAATACGATGGATTAATGGGTGGTAAAGGAGTTAGAGTTTCGGGAGAACATCTAAGAAATAAGAAAGAAGGTATTCAATATTGTAATGAATTACTTTCCAAAGGAGGTTCATTTATCATCGAAGAGAAGTTATTAGGTGAAGAATTTTCGTTGATGAGTTTTTGTGACGGAAATAACGTGAGACATATGCCAGCAGTACAAGATCACAAAAGGGCTTATGAGGGTGATGAAGGGCCCAACACTGGAGGAATGGGCAGTTATACAAATTCAAATCACTCTTTGCCATTTCTGACTGATGAAGATGTGCGAGAAGCTAGGGATATCAATGAGCAAGTGTCTCGTTCATTAAAAGATGAATTTGGTGAAGGTTATCGAGGAATATTGTATGGTGGCTTTATGGTAACAGGTAACGGAGTAAAGCTTATTGAATATAATGCTAGATTTGGTGATCCTGAAGCTATTAATTTATTAACGTTATTGGATAATGATTTTGCATCAGTTTGTATGGATATTGTAGGGGGAACTTTGGAAGAAGTTAATTTCAGAAAAGAAGCTTCAGTCTGTAAATATATAGTACCTTTAGGTTACGGTAGTGATCCATCAAAAGAAGCAACTTTAATTGTTGATGATAAGCATAAAGATTATTCGGATTTATACTATGCAGCTGTTAATTTAGAAGAAGGTGGATCTATAAGCACAACTAGTTCTAGAGCGGCTGCAATTATCAGTACTGGGGAAGATATTGAGGAAGCTGAGAAAAGATGTGAGTTAGGTCTTAAATATATCTCAGGCAATGACTTATTTGTTAGACATGATATTGCTAAAGCTAATCTAATCGAAAAAAGAGTTAGGAATATGGAGTCGATAAGATGAGTTTAATAGTAGACTTTTTACTTTTATGCGTAGGTTTTTTTCTTTTAACTAAGGGTGCTGATTATTTCATTGAGAATTCGGCATCATTTGCAGAGGAAAAAGGAATATCTCCACATGTTGTTGGTGTTACTATTGTGGCCTTTGGAACAAGCCTTCCTGAATTATTGGTTTCAATAATTTCATCCTTTCAAGATTATAATGATTTGGCATTAGGCAATATTGTAGGATCAAATATTTCTAATATTGGTCTAGTTTTGGCAGTATCTACATTCATATTTTATTATGTACTAAAAACCACCATTGTACCCGAAAATGATGCCAATCAGGATAGTTACGTAATGGTTCTAGCAGTATTCTTGCTATTCCTTTTTTCAAGAGATAATTTGATATCACCTTCCGAAGGGATTTTATTTTTTACATTATATTTATTTTACATTTATTGGCTATTCAAGAGGTCAACTGGTGTTGTTGTAAATGATGATTCTGATGAGAATACTTCTTTTCCTTTACTATTCGGAGGTTTAGTGGCCCTCTTATTTGGAGCTCAAATAACAGTCAATGCTGCAGTTTCGATGGCAGAGTCAATGGGAGTGTCTGAAATAGTAATTGGCCTTAGTGTTGTTGCAGTGGGTACGAGCCTTCCTGAATTAGCAGGAACTATTTCAGCAGCACGTATGGGCCATAAAGAGATTGCAGTTGGGAATGTTATAGGATCTAATATAGCTAATATTTTTCTTGTTATGGGGATTCTGGCAATAATTAATCCAATAAATGTTGAAGAGTCTGTTATCGAACGTACACTTCCGTTATTGATAATGCTAACTGTAGCTACATTTGCTATGATTAGGGTTCCTCTTACTAGAATGGGTGGATGTATTTTGTTTTCTTTCTTTTTATTATTCATTTATCAGTTAATATAATATGAGAGATATAGAAGAATTTGGTATTTTAGATATTAATGCAGTTGCTAAAGGATATGATCTTTTTAGTCTAATGGAAAAGGCAGGTGAATGTTTGGCAAAACATATTCAATCGAAATTTCCAAAGGAATTTTTAATATTATTTCTCTGTGGAAAAGGAAATAATGCAGGAGATGGTTATGTTGCAGCAAGTCTGCTTGACAGAGAAGGTTTTAATGTAAAATTAATAGCAATTGAAGAACTTTCCAAATCTGTTGCAAAAAAGGCTTCAGAATTATTCACAGGGTCTGCGGTTGATGTATCTTATCTGGATGAAGTTTCACAAGAGAATACATTAATTGTAGATTGTTTGCTTGGTTCTGGAATAGTTGGAGAGCCTAGGTTGGCATATTTTGAGACGATAAAAAAAATCAATACTTTTAGGAACATATTATCTGTGGATATTCCATCTGGCTTCAAATCAGGAACAGCAGTAATCCCTTCCCAGACTATTACATTCCACGATTCTAAGACTGGGATGGATGTCGATAATTGTGGTGAGATCTTCATATTAGATATAGGTATTACAGATGAAATTGATGAGTTTTGCGGCCCTGGTGAATTACGGCTATTTCCCCAATCTGAACCTAATAATCACAAAGGACAGAATGGAAAAGTAGCAATAATTGGGGGGGCTGAGTTTGGAGGTGCAGTTTCACTTGCAGGAATGGGAGCTTACCGTTCAGGTGCAGACTTGGTTCATATTTTTGTTCCTGATGATAATTATAATCAAGTTTCAACCTTCGCCCCTGAGTTAATAGTACATAATATTGGAAAGAAGGATATGCTTAATTCCATTTACAATGTTTGCGATACTGAAAATTTCAACTCGTTTGTTATTGGTCCAGGAATGGGCAAAGGTCTGAAGTTTAAGCATATTATTAATGGGATAATTTCGAGATTTGATAATTTAGTCATTGATGCGGATGCAATTCAAGTTTACGATTTTAGTGGAAAGAATGTTATCTTAACTCCACATGGAGGTGAGTTAGCAAGGCTTAACATAGAACGTACTAAAGAACAATTGATGCGTTTTTCATCTAAACATGCTATTACCTTGCTTTCAAAAGGCAAGACTGATTATGTGACTGATGGTTCCCATTTCAAAGTAAACATAACAGGACATCCAAGAATGGCTGTTGGAGGCACTGGCGATTTACTTGCAGGTCTTTGTGGTGGATTGATGGCAAGAGGGTTAACTCCGTTTCAAGCTGGTCGTTTAGCTTGCTACGCAATAGGTTTAGCTGGCGAGAAATGTTACAAAGAAATGGGTCCTGGGTTTCTTCCCTCTGAGTTGTCTCTATTTATCTCAAGAGTACTTAACCAAGTTTAGTTACCGTTTTCTTGATGCAATTAGAATTATAACAAAAATCACGGGAGTCAATCCCAAACTTACCAACATACCTTCACTTTCCTCTGCAACAACGCTATTTTGTTTCTCAGAAACTATAATATTTTGTTCATACGATTTCAGTTTTCCGTGACCAGTGTCTATCTCAATACTGTATACGTAAGTTCCAGCATTCTCAAAAAATAGCTCTCCATAATAATAATTTCCGCTAATTTCCATTGGAACTTTTTGCCCTTCAGCAAGCACATCAGAATCTATTTTTGCAATTACTAGATTAACTGATTTTGGATCTTCATAATCAATTACAGCACTTATTCCTATAACTTCTTCCGTATAAATATTTGAAGGAGCAACGGAATTAATCAATCCTTTATTTTTAACTTTTAGATTTTTGTATATCTTATTAGTTGCTCCCCACTCATCAACACATTCAATTTCCAATAAGCATTCACCGTCATCATACTTTGTAGAATCCCATGTAAAAGAAACATCGACTAGATCCTTGTCTAAGCTAATCCATTCATCACCGTCTATTCTATATTTTAAGGATTCCAAATCACTATAATCTTGTACATTTATCTCAAAATTGGCTGTAGCAGAAATATCGTATGTATTTGAGTTAAGGTTAATGTATGGAGGGTTGCTATCTGTTTCAAATGTAGTGGAAAAATTTGTTGCATAATCTTGATTATCGGTAGATTTTATTATTAGCTCATGCCAACCATCTGTGAATGGCGTCCAGTAACTTGCATAAATATTACCGCTTTCATCATTCATTTCTTTCCAGTCCCCGTCATCTACTTTATACTCAACTTTCTTAATTCCTTCAGGGTCTTCAGTTTCAATTTCTATTTTCACCCTTGAGTTCAGTATTTGATCTTCTGGTAAAATTAATCTAAGTGAGGGGTATGTCACATCACCTTCATTAAAAACTGTTAAATTGATAACATTTGTTTTGACATTTCCACTCCTGTCTATGGCTCTGAATGACAGTAAATGATCTCCATTACCAGCATTTGCTTCTTGTGTGTTCCAGCTAGCTATGTAAGTTTCCTCGGAATTGGAATACATTTGTCTCCATTCTCCGCTGTTCACATTAAATTGAACTTTTTCAATTTCATTATCGTCAGTAGCATGCACTTCAAAGATGGTAACCTCTTGTATAGTTTCTCCTTCACTGTGTGAAGTAATTTCAAGTTCAGGATCTTCAAAATCATTTAGAATGTTAATATCAATAATTTTAGAATTTGATGCCCCAGTATTCTCAGTCATTATTTCCAACATATTTTGACCATTAGACACTTCAGTAGTATCAATTATAACTTCAAACTGTCCGTTGAAGTTTCCGACACCTGTAGCTTGCCAAGGGCCCTTATTCCATCTGTATGTTAATTCAGCAATGTCTGACTTCTCACTATGAGCTTCGCCAATAATTCTAATGTCATTTCCGGCTATATCATCAACTTCAATAAATTCTTGGTTGACCCTATGTTCAATACTGGTAATCTCTATTTCTGGAGGTATAGCAAAGGCAGATTGTAAGGAAAACTTATCTGATGCAGTTGATTCATCATTAAAAAAAGCAACAAAGACGTTGATATTATCATAAGAGATATCAGAAAAATCATTTCCGTTTTTATCTTGGTGTTCACCTCCAGTCCATATTGTATTTAGTGTCTGTTCTTCATTTGGTTCTAATTCCACAGTTTGATCAAACGCATAATCTAAGAAGCCGAAGTGGTAAGGGTCTCCATCGTAATTGTTGTATCTAGATACTTTTTCAACAATATATGCACGAACATATCCGTCAAAAGTAGGATTGCTAAAAGATCCGTCTTCATCCCACGTCATACTTACAGAGATGTCAAGTTTATCGTCACCAAGATGATTCATCTCAATGCTAAGTGAAATATCGGTATCATCTCTTTGCCCAGTAGTGTCAATTGCCTGTTCGTAGTTGGCAGTACTTGATTGCCCCCCTGAAACTTTTTCATCATTACCATCAAAGATTACTGTAGGATATCCAGTAACATCGGGAAAGTCTCCCATTCTGTCATCAGCCTTGTCATTTACGTCAGTAATAAGTGCGACGAAAAAGAAATTATCATCATAATATGGCTCTCCTGGAACGTCTTCGTAAACAAGCATTAAGTTTTCAGCAGCACTGGGACAATATACACACCAAGTAGCTGTAAATTCTTCTGCAAATACAGTATGTGTAAATTGTTCATCAGAGATTTCTGCAGACGGACTAACTGCCCAGAAAGGAGAAAATAAAAGAGCGGCAATTATAAGGTACGCGAGTTTTTTCACAATATGTCAAATGCTAGTTAATTAATAAGTTTAACTCTGTTTCATTAACTTTATTGTCTCAATAGGGTTAATCGATTTAAAAATAGCACTTCCAGCTACTAAAATATCGGCTCCATTTTGGTTTAATATTGCAGAATTTACTGTACTTACTCCTCCATCAACTTCAATAAGTTTTCCAGGGTAATTATCTTTGAAAAACTTTACTCTTTCAATCGCATTCTCATGAAATGATTGTCCGCAATATCCAGGTTCAACAGACATTATTAATATCATGTCTGCGAAGTCTAACAAAGGAATGATTTCATCTTTGGATGTAGATGGATTAAATGCAATTCCCGATTTGATATTCTTTTCATTTATTCGTTCAAGTGCTTCTCGAGGATTGTTTGCTTCAACATGGACTGATATTATCTCAGCTCCAGCTTCATGAAAGTCATCAATGAAATTTAAAGGATCTGTAACCATTAGATGTACATCAAGGGGAGCTATTCCTTTCAATGCTTTAACTAAATCTACACCCATTGTTAGATTAGGTACGAAGTGACCATCCATAACATCCATGTGAAGATGTGAAGAGTATGGTGCAACTAATTCAGCTGCTTCCCGCATCTTGCCGAAATCAGCGCCTAACATTGAAGGTGCAATACTAACCATTTAATGTCCTAGTAACAGCGTCGATAATAAATCTTTTAGACAGATCAGGCCTTCTATGCTGAACCACAGTTATGAATGCTTCTAGCTGAGAGGATTCAGTTCTCCACCATTTGTCATAGAATCCATCAACTTTGTCTAAATCTTTTAGTATTAAACTTATTTGAGCTTGACTAATCTTAGGCGACCCTCTTGTGTGGCCCAAGTCCTTTTCTAAAATATATTTCATTTTATTTAGTATTGTAATGTAGAAACCTTTAGGCTTAGCTACTTCTCCACCTTGATTTTTGATGATTCCAGTATCTAAACACCAGTCGTGTTTTGCTAAACGTCCATCCTGGTCAAGATATACGTCCATCCATATTCTTTCAGTTGGTGGAGCGGGAGTGTGTTCTGCGAGTTTTATTTCTCCGTCTTCTTCCTCAATATCTTCCTCAGTTTCCTCCTCAGCAGACATAGCATTCGATTAAGCTTTAGTTATTAACATTATCATCATAGACTTTTTATTCTGTCTTGAATAGCAAAATATTGGGGAGCATGGTGTAACCTGGCAGCATTGCGGGCTCCAATTATACAGGAATGAATGCTACAGGGTCTGCTGATATCGTGATGAATGATTGGAGCAATGACCTGTGCAAACTACTGAGCTCCGGCTCAATAGGTGAGACCCGCCGATCTGGGTTCAAATCCCAGTGCTCCCACCATCTGAAGATTTAATATGCCTATCTTTTAGTACAGAATTATGAGAACTCAAATAACAAGAATTTCTCTTTATCAAAATGCCAAAATGTTGTGTTTTATTTATTTACCAATTGGAGTAATTTACTCATTTATAGGTGTTGCTTTTTTATTAATGGATATAGAATATCTAAAAGTTACTGGCTATATTTTTCTTTTAGCACCCTTTTGGCTCTCGCTAACTGTTGTGGGTGCTCATTATTTTGTCGCTACAATTTACAATTATTTAGCCTCTAAAATAGGTGGTTTTGAATTCGAGTTTACAGAAATTAAGGATTAATTATTCCAATTCATTCCAAATTCTTTGAAATCTGTAAATTGCAGACAATGTACAAACTATTGCAAAGGTGTAACACATTAATGTCATATAATTTATATCACCATAACCTTCGTCAAAGTATTGTATAACTGGAATTATAGCTAACACAACTAATCTATCAGCTCTCCCTAACAAACCAGCATATTCTCTTCCAGCTCCTACAGCTTGGGCCTGAGTTCCCATATAAGATAGCATAAGTATTCCTATAATTGCGCTAAATCCAACAGTCATGTCAACTAATGGTCCTAATGCAATCCCACCTACGATTATAATGTCCGCAACTCTATCCAATGTATGATCAACTAAGTCTCCCCGCTTGCTTGAAAGATTCCGTTCTCTGGCCACAATGCCATCAAGGGCGTCAAAGACTGCAGTCAAGAATACCATAAGAGAACCTAACAATAAGTATGATTTATTTGAATCTAAATCTCCAACATAAAAGGAATAACCTGCTGTTAAAGCTGTAATAAGAGAAAGCAAACTAATTCCCATTGGGCCAAGTGGAATTACATTGGCTAGAGGCATCAAAATTTTAGTCCCAAAATCTCTGTAATCGTCTGCAACCATTAGTACCAATCCATTATTGTTTCTGAGTAGTCAATCCTTTTGTCAGATTTAAGATTACCGCCGATAATTTCTTTTAATTTAGTCAAAGATTCATCAATTGAATTCGTGCTGGTGTCTAATTCAAAGACCTTATTTTCTCCATGAAACTCAATGGCTTCTTCCGTAATTATGTTTAATGCCTCAGCTTCCATATTTTCCCTGATTTTTGCATCAGTGTATTTTCGAGAGTCTAATCTCTCCTTAAGCTTTTTCGGATTACATCTCAAAACAATAGTCATTCCAATATCGTTTAGAAAGTGTGACACATGCCCTTCGAAAATACAGTTTGAATGAATCTTAACATTAATAACTTCATTTAATTTATCTAGATCTATTAGCCAATTCCCTTCCTCATCTTTACCATTAGAAATATCTGAATAATGATTATTTATTGATACTACAGTGTTGTCTAGCTTACTTGAAAGTGAAGTTTTACCTGTACCTGGTGTTCCTGTTAATGCAATATTCACACTAAGTCTGCATTTCCTTTTCGGCAGCAGCTTTAGCTTCCCTTTTAGCTCTAGCTTTTGCACGATCGACTCTTTGTTTTGCGTTAAACGAGGTTACAGCTTCCATAAATCGGTTATATGCTTGATGTGCAGCCAAAGAATCTTCAGGACTGGCATCATTATCGGTTTCAGTTTCTACACCTATTTCTTTTATTGAACGGAATTCAACAGTAATTGTTTTCAATGCTTTAAACGATGCATTGTATATGGAATCTTCAGAATTTTCAACGGAGCCAAACTCCTCTTCCATCATTTTCTTTAAACCGCCATTTTCCAGTGTTTTTCCATGTCCTCTTTTGATTTCGAAAGTCTGCATATTTTCATACTCTAAAAATAGCTATATTAATATTTTGGACTATAATTTCAAATCACTTTTACCGAATTGTCTCATCATTCGCTGCTGAGCTCTTCTATTGCCGCCAAGGTTTGACATCATTTTTTTACTTTGATTGTACTGCTTAAGTAAATCTCTTATTTCTTGTGGGTCCGAACCAGAACCCAATGCAATTCGGTTTATTCTTGATCGTTTGATTACCTTAGGATTCTCTAATTCTTCTTTTGTCATTGAGCTCATTAGAACTTTAAATTTATCCAATTTAGTTTCAGTCTCTTCCATTTGACCCTTTTTCATCATTCCTGACATTCCGGGAATCATTTCCATTACTTTCCCTAAAGGACCCATTTTTGTCAAGGCTTCCATTTGTTCTCTCATGTCTATTAATGAGAATTTCCCAGATAACATTCTTTTAGCAGTATCTTCAGCTGTACTTGCGTCCATTACTTCTTCTGCTCTCTCAAGTAAAGTTTGTAAATCGCCCATTCCAAGCAGCCTCGATATAAATCGGTCGGGATCTAAAGTCTCTAAAGCATCTAATCCCTCTCCCGTCCCCACAAAGATAATTGGTGCATTAGTGACTGCTACAGCAGATAGAGCACCTCCCCCTTTCGCAGAACCATCTAATTTTGTAAGTATAACGCCATTAACTCCTACTGCATCATGGAAAGCCTCGGCCTGAGGTCCAGCCTGCTGCCCCACCGTTGCATCCATAACTAAGAAAATTTCATCGGGAGAAAATACTTTTGATACTTCTTTCATCTCACTAATTAAATCACCATCCAAAGCATGTCTTCCTGCAGTATCTACAATAACAACGTCCATGTCTGAAAATTCATTCATACCTTCCTGAACTACTTTCTTAGCATCCGTATTTGCTGAATCTCCGAAAACAGGTACTTGTATTTGTTCACCTATTTGTGACAATTGATCATATGCAGCTGGTCTGTGTACGTCTGCAGCAATTAACCCTAAACTTAATCCTTTCTTTTTCAGATATTTTGATATCTTTCCAGTTGTTGTAGTTTTACCTTGACCATATAGCCCAACCATCATTATTTTTTGTGGACTTAATTTCAGAGTCTTTGGTTCTCCAAGGGCTTTGACTAATTCTTGATGAACTATACGGACAACATGCTCCTTACCAGTCATACCTGCAGGTGCTTTCTCATCAAGGGCACGTGTTTCAATACGTTTGCTCAAATCAAGTGCCAAACGAACATTAACATCAGATTGAAGAAGTGCACGTTGTATGTCTCGGACTAGCTCTTTAATAAGTTCAGGAGAAATGTGACTTGCGCCCGCAATTTTACGTAAAGTTTCTCTTAATGACTCTCCTAACTTTTCTAGAACCATAGCAATCACGAACGAACACACAATTTAAAGCTAATTATCATTTAAACAGAAAGATTAGACTTATTTAGGGAAAGGTAATCATAAACTGTGAGTAAAAGTATCATTACATTGGGTGCATTCATTTTTGCACTTTTCCTTCTGGCCAATGTTAATGCCGGATCCAATGGGGATGCACCTCAAGAAGGACAAGATTGGATTATTACACAAGATACGCATGTTTGGGATTCTGAGGTTAATGTAAAAGATATAGTTGTAACTATTGGAAAAACGCTAAAGCTTGAGAATGTTAATTTAACATCAGAAGGTTATATTGATTTATTAGGGGACACTAGATGGATTAACTCTACAATTTCCCATTCACAGAGTTCTTCTGGTGATAACATTTCAATTTATGCAAAATTAGATATAATTAATTCAGATTTAACCTTAAAGTCTATACAGAAAAATAGCGGAAGCACTGGCAATGGCATTTATTTGGCTAGTAGTTCAATATTAATAGTTAGAGACTTCGATTTAGACTCTTCGACAAATAATGATAGATCCAAAATTAGGTCCGATGTTAGCGATTATGACAGTTATAAAGATAAATGGAATTATACTGTTCCGATTGGTGTTGTAGGTGCCTACGATAGATATGGTAACGAATTAGGAGTTGAAAATACTAAAGTTTTTATTGAGAATTCTGACTTCGAGTTCATCCAAGCTTTGAGATTCACAGGTGAGAGTTCATTCATTAAAAATTCAACTTTTAATAATACTGGAACAATTAATGTAGGTCTTGATAACTTTTTATTTTACAATAATAGTGTATCCAATTCATATTTACAAAACACACTTCCCTGGGATGTACGAGTTTGGGGAGATGAGGCAATTATTGAGGATAATACCTTCCAAAATGGTACTGGCGGTTTTATATTTCATGGGAATCTAGCGAAAATCAATTCAAATATATTTAAGGATTATTATAACAGAGGTGCAGCCTCGGTTTTAACCTTCGGAAATGCAAGCACAAACAATACTCTTTCTAATAACTCTTTTACAAATTTAACGAACATCCACGCACTTCGCCTTCATACATCAGATGATAATGTAATTAAAAATAATACGTTTATAGATGCTGGAGTTAATTGGCATACGGTTATGGATCGAAGTGGTTATAGAAATTACTATTCGGACAACCATTTCAAGGATTGTAACGGCAATAACGAGACTGTGGTATGGTATCAAACATGTATAGTTTTCTGGTACTGGTCTTACCCAACCGATTATTATGGAGGTGAGCACATTCTAGAAAATAATACTTTTGAAGGTTATAAATCTGCAATAAGGTTCAATTCATACCAAAATAATAACACAATTAAAAATAATAATTTTAACAATGGTTACCACGGAATAGGTCTCTGGACCTGGCCTCAAGGAACCACAGGTTCATCTGGAAATCTTA
The DNA here is from genome assembly GCA_002497685.1 of Euryarchaeota archaeon UBA169. Taxonomy (GTDB): domain Archaea; phylum Thermoplasmatota; class Poseidoniia; order MGIII; family CG-Epi1; genus CG-Epi1. The sequence goes on along the minus strand of DAEH01000071.1, from coordinate 370 downwards.
TTTCTAATAATACATTGAATGATACATATCATCCTATTGCTTTAGATTATTTTTACATGGGTGAACAGGGAGTTGATAATAATATTACTTTTAATTTGATTACTAATACAGGTGGAAGAGCAATAACTGTATGGTCAACATACAAAAACTTTACCATCCATAGCAATCAAATCATTAATGCTAGTATTGGAATTTGGTTATATGATGATGGCTATGGAGGCCTATCTAATGGATTTATTTACAACAATACTCTTTCGCAGATTAAATACAACGGTATTCAGGTCGCAACAAGTTGGGGCTCTACTTTTACTATAAATAATATTCACATCCATAATAATCATATATCTACGGAAGGTAATGGAATATATGC
>DAEH01000053.1:766-6523 GCA_002497685.1 Euryarchaeota archaeon UBA169 | reverse complement strand
TCTAATGTGATTTTTGATGAACTATTAAGCTGATGGACGTCTGAATCTATTATCAATTCAGATTCACCCTCTTCCGTCGTTACTTCATCTAATAAATTTGTACCAACAATTCCAGTGTAAAAAATCTTTGAACTGTAATTGCCTACTTGCAAACGAGGACTTGTGGTAGAATTGAAATTTGTTAAATTCACCTCATAAACTAACTCTGCTGTTTCGACATCTCTAATTTCAATGTGGTAAGTAACTGAAACGGGATTCCAATCAAATATTAAAGAATCATCATAATGATGATATTTATCCTCAGGGAAATTTATTGAAGGTGGACAGCCATTAGGGCAAGTATTAGGAGCTGGATCCTCTACCTTCAGGTTCGACCAAGGAACCATCGCAATAGACACTACAACATATAATGCAAAAATAATAACTGATGCATCTCTAAACCAAATAGTTGTCCGACTAGGCACTCTCGCCTCCTTTCAGAGTTCTTTTCGTCAACATAATTCCAAATATTATAACAACTGAAATTGCACCCACATAAACTAAGACTTGTATTACAGCTAAGAACTCAGCATCTGCCAAAATGAAAAGACATGCAGTCAATAAGAAAACTGCAGATAACCAGACGACAGAATGCACAATATCGTTACCATTGACAACAGCCCAAGCTGAGGATAAAATTAAAGAAGCTATAATCCAGAATAAAACTACTATCATTTCCATAAATTATGCCTCCGATTCAGGAACTGGGATAGTAAGCCCACTAGAACTTGAATTCGCAATAGGCTCCATGTGCAAGCAAGAAGCCGGACAAACTTTCACACAGGTAGAACAACCTATGCAAATGGTGTAATCGAAAAAAGGATTCTCAATATTTCTAACTTTACCACTCTTCAATTCTTTGTTGACTGCCCCTTCATCCATTATTATGCAATTTGTTGGACAATTATCAACACATTTACTGCAGCCAATACAAGTTTCAGAATTAAGCGCAGGAGATTCCATCATGAAATTTGTTAAAGGCAATGTTGGAGATTCTTCTAAATCAACTTTCATTGAACGTGCTGGATAAATTAATGCCTCTCGTGTAGTGTCTGCTAACTCATAAAAGTCAGTCATTGTCATAGCTCCCGTTGGGCAGTAATCTTCACAGAAACCACAAAACATACAGTGTCCAAAATTAATTGCAGGTCTTTCAGCTTTGCTCTTCTTCTTTGCCACGTGAGAACCATACCAAGATTTATCCTTCTCTTCGTCAGAAAGATCGACTGGTTTCATTTTCAAACACTTATTTGGACAAACTTCACCACATATTCCACATCCAATACAAAGATCCCAAATAACTGCATTCATTCCTCTATATGTTGGTGGAGGATCTCTCTTTTCAAGAGGATACATAACTGTAGTTGGTTTTCCAAATGTCGACTTGAAAAACTGTTTGATAGTTACCTTCATGGGGTTAACAAATATATCCATTAAACCTAAATTTTTCCTATCTGAAGCCATTAGAAAACCTCCGGCAAACTAACAATATCTGCAAAGTAGGGGTATATTTCTACCATAAAAATTACAATTAATATGTTAATTAGTGAAAGCGGCAATAGCTTTTTCCAGCCAAGTTCGAGAATTTGATCTGTACGGATTCGTGGAACAGACCAACGGATAAATATCCAGAAAATTATTATTAAATATACTTTAAGTAAGAACCAAATTTCAGGAGGAACTGGCCATGGGCCTGCCCAACCACCCAAAAACAGTATTGTAGCTACTGCAGCTCCTGCAAAACCTCTAATGTATTCTGCAGCTAAAAATAACATATAACGAATACCACTATATTCTGTAGTCCAACCCTCTACAAGCTCAGCCTCTGCTTCTGGCAAGTCAAAAGGAACCCTTTCAACTTCAGCAAGAATACATATCATGAAAACAATAAAACCTATAAACTGAGGAATAAAATTCCACATAGGCAAACCAAATAGCCACGTAGCCTCTCTTTGTTGTTCAACAATATCTACTGGATTATATGAACCTGCCAAAAGAAATACTCCAGCCATGCTTAAAAGCAATGGAATTTCATAAGACATTAATTGAGCTGCTGATCGCATTCCTCCAATCATCGAATACTTGTTGTTAGATGCCCAACCAGAGGTTAATACTCCAATTGGAGCTATTGAAAAAGCCGCCATTATAACCATCAGACCTGCTGGAGCTGCAGATGCTGCAAAACGGTCAGATAACGGAAATAATACTAATAAAAATACTGAAGATGAAATAAATATAATAGGTCCCATTGAGAAAAGAAACTTATCTGCCTTATTCGGTATAATCAGTTCTTTGGTTATAGCCTTGATACCATCTGCCATATTTTGGATTATACCAATGCCACTGTAATTCCCTTTGAATCTCCAAGTTGGAGCTTCGCCCGCCAAATCTTCACCGAGTTCCCTAAATGCCCTAAATGAAAGCATAGGACCCCGGCGATCTTGTATTCGAGCTGCAATCTTTCTTTCCAAATGTATAACTAGAATCAAATTAGTCATACCTACTGCAAACGCAATATTAACGGCATATATCCAAGCTAATGTAACTATACCTCCTTCACTTGCAAACCAATCTGCTAAGTCACCTGCAGGATAACTAAAAGGTGGGAATATGTTTCTCTGAAACCGAAGTACAGGCACAATAAACATATCTGCCGTAAGCTCAGCCATAGTCTTACACAATCCGAATAATGTCATTTATCTGTCTCTCCTATACATATATCAATACTACCCATTATTGCAGGTATATCTGCAAGTTTGTATCCTTTAAGATAATGAGGGCATGCAGAAATTGTAGTAAACATTGGACTTTTAATTTTCCATCTGTAAGGACGATCTGAACCATCTCCAACAAGATACATTAAGGCCTCACCTCTAGAATCTTCTGTTCTTCTGAACGCTTCACCGGACGCCCTTATCGGAACACGGGCAGACATTGTAGGGCCCTTTGGCATTTTCTTAAAACAGTCACGTATAATTTTAACTGATTCTTTCATCTCATCTATACGGATCATATATCTACTGAAACAGTCACTATAACCAGGGCCTGCTTCTCGAGTACAAACATCCCAATCTATTTCTTCATAAATCTCATAAGTATCTTCCACCCTCAAATCGTGTTTGACACCGCATCCTCGTAAATTAGGGCCAGTTATACCCATATTCATTGCCTGACTTCCTGTAAACTTACCAACATCTTCTGTTCGCATTCTGAATATTTTAGAGTTTTCAAATAAGTCTGCATATTCATCAAGTCTTTGCTCGAACAGTTTGAGAATTCTTTCAGTTTTTTCTTCAAAGCCATCCGGAAGATCTCTCTTAACGCCACCAATCCTCATAAAATTATAAAGTAAACGACTTCCACTAGGAAGTTCCAATAAATTCAGGAACAGCTCTCGATCCCTCCAAAAATAAAGTGCACCAGTAATATGACCTAAATCAGGCATGTACGCACCTGCCCACATTAAATGTGAAGCTAACCTTTGCAACTCGAGCATAATTGTTCGAATATATTGAGCACGCGTAGGTACTTCTACTTCCATTAACTCTTCAACTGCAAGAACATAACTATGTGTCCACGTGGTCGAACTTGCATAACAAAGCCTATCAGTCAATGTAGTATTCATGAAATACTTCCTCCTTTCCCCCATTTTTTCAACTGAACGATGTAAATATCCTAGCTCGGGATCTGCATCTACTATAGTCTCACCATCTACCTTAACTTTAAGCGTCCAGAGACCATGAGTCATAGGGTGTTGAGGACCCATACTTATCCACATCTCAGCCATTACCACTCCTCCTCGTGTATTTCATACACGTAATCTTTTCTAAGAGGATGCCCTGCAAAACCTTCAGGTAAAAGAACACGACGAAGGTCTGGATGGCCGATAAAATAAATTCCCATTAAATCAAAAGCTTCACGCTCATGCCAGTTAGCGCCAAACCATAAATCTGAAACTGAGTCAACTGAAGGAGAGTCTCTTTGCAAATGAATATGGACTTCTACCATGGCTGACATCTTAGTTCCATCAACAGACAATTCTCCACTAAGGCAAGAAAGATGATAAACCAATTCGAAATCTGGCTGATTATCTATTGCAGTAATTAATGAACAATGCTCAAAATAGAAATCATCTTTAAGTTTTGTGAAAAAAACCTTTGAAACTGATTTTTCTAAATCTAACTTAATGACATTTTTCCTAATATGAGATACTTTGGAAACGCCTTCCATCGATTTCAATTGTTTGTGCAAATCGCTGAAATCCATCTTATTCGCGCCTCAAAAACATACCTGGTTCTTTTTCACGTATTTTCTTCTGTAAAGTCAAAAAACCATGCATCAAAGCCTCAGGCCTTACTGGACAACCTGGAATGTAAACATCAACAGGCATGAAAGTATCTGCACCTGCAACTACTGAATAAGAATCCCAATAAGGACCTCCGGAAATTGCACATTCACCCATAGCAATTACCCATTTCGGTTCAGGCATTTGCTCATACAAAGTTTTCAACTTTGGCCTTAATTTCTCACAAACTGGACCATTGACGATAAGGACATCACACTGCCGAGGGGATGAACGATAAACAAGACCAAGCCTATCAATATCATGGTCTGGAGCTGAAGCTTGCCCCATTTCAATTGCACAACACATTATACCAAAGTGAAGAGGGTGTGGTGAGAATCTTTGAGCAAAATTAAAAATTGGCCTAGTGACTCTGTCAACAACTTCACGCATTCCTGTAGCTTCAGATGCATTGTAAACAGCATCATCAATCCATTTAAGCAATTGATCTGAACGTAATGCTAACCAGTCTCCTGCGGGAGGATCTTCCATAATCTTTTCAGAATCTGTTGTTTTAGAACCGACGCCTCTTCTTAATTCAGGATTACCTCGGATTCCTTTTGCGCTCATATCCAAATCACATCCTCTTTCCTAAAGGCATACCACAGTCCTAGTAATGTGATAAATAAAAATAACATCATTATAACTTTTGCTGAAATTTGCAAAGTTAAGTATACTTGAACCCATAAAATCAAAAATACTACTACTAAATCAAAAACTACAAATAAAATAGCAAACATATAATACTGGAAATGAAACTGAATATGAGCCTCACCAACAGGTATTTCTCCACACTCATATGTCGAATTTTTTAGAGCATTGTCATTATTGGGACGGAAAAATCTCCCTGCAAAGAATGTCAGAATAGGAAATGATAACGCTATAAGCGCGAAAATACCTATCGGAACGTACTCATGTCCAAGCACATTTACCCTTTTGTATAACCCTATTAAAAGCGTTCGGGCTAATGCCAAAAAAAAAACTCATAATAAAGCATAACTAGACATCTTCATATAATTATATAGAATGGCTAAGGATTACAAAAGAATTACAACAAATGTTCTTCAAGAGATGAAAGATAACAATGAGAAAATTTCTATGCTTACTTCATATGACTACACACTTGCAAAAATAGTAGATAATGCAGGTATTGACGTTATCTTAGTTGGAGATTCTGCATCTAATGTAATGGCTGGCCACGAAACTACACTCCCAATTACATTGGATCACATGATATATCATGCTAGTTCTGTTGTCAAAGCTGCAAAACGATCTTTAGTAGTTGTTGATTTACCTTTTGGATCTTATCAGGGAGACTCAAAGAAAGCATTGAGATCATCTATTCGAATAATGAAAGAATCTGGGGCACATGCAGT
>DAEH01000053.1:0-356 GCA_002497685.1 Euryarchaeota archaeon UBA169 | reverse complement strand
CTTACACCTCAATCTATCTACAAATTCGGAACATACACAGTTAGAGCAAAACAAAAAGCTGAAGCTAAGAAATTGATAAACGATGCAAAATTACTACAGAAAGCCGGTTGCTTTTCAATAGTTCTTGAAAAAATACCTTCAGATTTGGCCACAAAAGTAGCTAAAGAATTAGACATACCTATTATAGGTATCGGAGCTGGAAATGGAGTAGATGGACAAGTTCTTGTTTTACATGATATGCTAGGAATGACTCATGAATTTAATCCCCGATTTTTAAGAAGATATCTGAATTTATATGACGGTATTAACAAAGCCATTAAAAATTATATTGAAGATGTTAGAAACGAAGACTTCCC
>DAEH01000074.1:2981-3185 GCA_002497685.1 Euryarchaeota archaeon UBA169 | reverse complement strand
TCTAATTCAGAACTAGGTTTTGGAGACAATAATTGGCAAAAATTTGCTGAACTAGGATGGCTGGGTATAAGCACTTCCGAAGACAATGGAGGTTTTGGCGGATCAGCTATAGAGTCAATGCTTATAATGGAAGCTTTTGGAAAAGGTCTCGTTGTTGAGCCTTTTCTTGAAACAATCATCATGTCAGGAGGACTCATAGACGAA
>DAEH01000074.1:0-2952 GCA_002497685.1 Euryarchaeota archaeon UBA169 | reverse complement strand
TATGGATTTTACATTTAATGAAGAGCAAACCTTAATACAGGATCAGGTAGACCAATTTATCCAAAAAGAATATGACTGGGAGACTAGACAGTCTTTGTCCAATTCAGAACTAGGTTTTGGAGATAATAATTGGCAAAAATTTGCTGAACTAGGATGGCTGGGTATAAGCACTTCCGAAGACAATGGAGGTTTTGGCGGATCAGCTATAGAGTCAATGCTTATAATGGAAGCTTTTGGAAAAGGTCTTGTGGTTGAACCTTTTCTTGAAACAATCATTATGTCAGGAGGTCTCATTGACGAACATGGATCCGATCAACAAAAATCTTCAATACTTGAACCTGCAATAGCTGGTCAATTACATCTCGCTTTAGCATACGCAGAACCTCAAAGCAGATTTAATCTTTCAGATGTGGTTACTGAAGCTAAATCAGATGGAGATAATTTCATTCTCAACGGATATAAATCAGTGGTAATGAATGGTCCTTCAGCAAATAAGATCATAATCTCAGCAAGAACTTCTGGTTCGCAGCTAGAAGAGAATGGTATTACGCTTTTCATTGTTGATGGAGATTCTCAAGGACTTAATAAAACTAACTACAAAACTGTCGATGGCAGAAGGGCATCAGATTTAACTATTGAAAATGTATCTGTTTCGAAGGATGATATTATTGGCCAAATTGATGCAGGTTTTGATATCTTAGATTCTTCCATTGATAGAGCAATTTTAGCTATTTCTGCTGAGGCAGTTGGTGCAATGGAAGTCTTATATAAGACTACCGTTGAATACACTAAAACTAGAGAACAGTTCGGCACTTCAATCGGTAAATTCCAGGTTCTTCAACACAGAATGGTTGATATGTTTATGGAATATGAACAATGCAAATCTTTACTATACATGGCTACTATGAAGCATGAAGAAGGATCTGCTGATGCTAAAAAAGCAATCTCTGGTCTCAAATATCAAGTAGGCAAGGCTGGAAGATTTATTGGTCAACAGGCTGTTCAGCTGCATGGTGGAATGGGAGTTACAGATGAATTAAATGTAGGTCATTATTTTAAAAGACTTACAACAGTCGGAACAATTTTTGGAAATTCAGACTACCACCTTAAAAAATACACTTCTTTATAAATGAAAAAAGAGCAACCGGATAAGAGACTACGTCCTGACCTTCCTAAAGATCCATTTGGAGATTTTCAATACAGACAAGCTTTAGCAGAAGAAATGCTCCCAATGATAGGTCGCATCTATCGAGATAATGTTCATCTTCTGCTTTATGGCAAACCATTAGTTAATCTTTCAGTATCTGAAATCATGAATGCCCATAGATTTGTTAGAGAGACTGAAAATAATGAACTTAGCGAGTTTGAGACCTATCAAGTTATTGTTGCTCTGAGTGACCTTGAACTTGGACCTGCAGAAATTGACATTGGTATTATTGCTGCAGCCTACTTATTCGACGATAAAAACCTTTCATTAGAAGAATTCGTAAAAGATTCCATAGCTGATTTGATTGGACAGCAAGGTTCTATTCTTGAAGAAGCTCAAGATGTAGTTCTCTACGGTTTTGGGAGAATTGGAAGATTGCTCACAAGAATGCTTATCGAGGATTCAGGTGGAGGGGATAACTTAAGACTAAGAGCAATTGTTGTTAGAAAAGCGGTTGAAGGTGACATTATAAAAAGAGCCAATCTAATGAGAACAGATTCGGTCCACGGTCCTTTTAAAGGCACTGTCCGTGTAATAGAAGAAGAAGATAAATTGATTATCAATGGCAATGAAGTAAAAATTATCTATGCCACTAATCCCTCCGAGATTGACTATACAGACTATGATATTAGTAATGCTTTGTTGATAGACAACACTGGTGTTTGGAGAACTAAAGAGGGTCTAGGAACGCACTTAAACTGTAATGGAATATCTAAAGTTCTTCTTACAGCACCAGCTAAAGACGGAATCAAGAATATTGTCCATGGCATCAATAATGAAATTATCGAAGATGATCAAATTCTTGGTGCTGCTTCTTGTACCACGAACGCTATTGTTCCTACACTTAAAGTATTAAATGATGAGTATGGAATTATTTCGGGTCACATAGAAAGTGTTCATTCTTATACGAATGATCAAAACTTAATTGATAATTTCCACAAAAAAGAAAGACGAGGAAGAAGTGCTGCTCTAAATATGGTCATCACTGAAACGGGTGCTGGTAAAGCAGTTGGGCAAGTACTGCCTGAGTTAGTTGGTAAGCTTACTGCAAATGCTGTGAGAGTTCCTACTCCTAATGTTTCTCTGGCCATTATGAATTTACAATTAGGCCAAGAATTGTCTGTTGAAGAGTTAAATAATTTTCTGAGACAAAAAGCCTTTCATTCTAATCTTAAGGAGCAGATTGGATTCACTAATTCACCAGAAGTCGTTTCAACTGACTTCGTAGGCGATGGACATGCTGGAATTATTGATTCGGCAGCAACGCTTGTAAATAAAGATAAATGTGTTCTGTATGTCTGGTACGACAATGAATATGGATACACGGCTCAACTGCTTGGACTAGCAAAAGAAATGGTAGGATTAACATACCAAAGATACCCAAATTTTGGTTAAACATCCTAGTAAATTCATCTATAGATCATTATAATACCCACGCGCTCACGGGTAGTTTCCCCATATATCAATTAGGGAATGATAAAAATAAAAAAAGGTTTAAATATACCCATTCACGGCTTACCAGTCGGAGAGATAGTTGACTCTAAAAAAAGTAGGTCTGTAGCTATTTTAGGTAGTGACTATGTGGGCATGAAACCTACCATGTTCGTCAATGAAGGTGAACAAGTAAAATTAGGTCAACCTCTTTTCGAAGACAAAAAAAATCCAGGAGTTATCTTTACTTCGCCTGCAGGTGGAAAAATAGAAGCTATAAATCGTGGTGATAGAAGAGTATTACAGTCCATAGT
>DAEH01000001.1 GCA_002497685.1 Euryarchaeota archaeon UBA169 | reverse complement strand
TAATTAATTCTTTAAATTTTACGATAATTAGTTCGTCGACTTCTTGTTTGTTGAGATTCCATTCAGGTTCTTTCTCAGTCATACCAATGAATGGAGATATTAGATAATTCGAGACTGGAACTGGCAGAGGCGTCATTTCACCTATAATATCAACATTATCAGGTATAATTCCTACTTCTTCAAAAGCTTCTCTTAAAGCTGTAATTTCTAAAGTTTCATTTTCCTCACGAGAACCTCCAGGAAGTGCAATTTGACCAGGATGGTTCTTTTCATGTATCGGTCGCTTAATGAGGGGCAGGTAATATTCATCTTCTTTTTTGAAAAAACAAACTAATACTGCAGCTTGTTTCATTTTGCTTATTTTATCATTTGCTAATAAATCTTCGTATTTTATTATTGTTTTATTAATATCATTTAGAGGCTTTACAGCCATACGATTCCATGAACGAATACCTGGCAATTTAGTCTCTAAATTTTTTTTAATGGTTTTTATCAATTCTCACTTCTTTGAAAGTTCTTGTAATATTTTAAGCAATAATTCCCAGAATTTATCTACTGAAGAGATTTCTACTCTCTCATCAGGTGAATGTGGTCCCTTGATGGTTGGACCAAATGAAACCATGTCCATGCCTTCAACTTTTTCTCCAATTACTCCACATTCAAGACCAGCATGTATAGCACATATGTGTGGTTCTTTACCTAATAATTTAGTGTAAATTTTAGTGGTAGTTTCCAATACAGGAGAGCTTACATTTGGAGCCCAGCCGGGATATGCTTCATCCTGATTAGTTTTAGCGCCAAATGCCTTAGACATAATTTTTATTCTTTCTCGTTGTAGTTCTAAAGCTTCAGAAATAGATGATCTTGTAGAACACACTATATTTATTCCTGTATTTTCCGTTTTGACGGAGGCTAAATTATTAGATGTTTCAACTAATCCTTTAACATCATGTGAATATTTCAATACTCCGTGTGGCAATGTACGTAGTAATCCAATGAGTTTTGTCTGACTCTCTGTTGAAAAGCATTTCTCAGAAGTATCCTCTGACCCTGTAAATTTTATACTTAAATTTGGTTCCATGGTTCCAAATTCTTTTTTTAATGCGTCAGTTCTGTTTGACACTAAATTTTGACCATCTGAAACTGATTCAGGATGAATAATAATATTTGCAAATGCTTCTCTTGGTATTGCATTGTGTTTATCTCCACCATCAATAGAGACAAGTGAACTTTTTGTATTTTCTAAGACATTATCTATTATAGAAGATATGAAAACTATTGCATTTCCTCTTTCTTCATGTATGTCTACCCCAGAATGACCTCCTTTCAGTCCTTCTACTGAGAGTTGAAATGATAGATAATCAGAGGATGCATTTTGATAATCTATTGGTAGATGAATACTAGAGTCTCCACCGCCTGCACACCCAATGCATATTTCTCCCCAATCTTCAGTATCTAGATTTAGCATAGTTCTTCCCTTTAAGATTTCTCCATTTAGGGCAAATGCTCCAGTTAAGCCAGTTTCTTCATCAACAGTAAATAAACACTCTAAAGGAGGTAGTGTAGAATCATTTGGCATATCAAGCAAAGCCATTGCTGCCGCGACTCCAATTCCATTATCAGCGCCTAAAGTTGTACCTTCAGCTTTTAGCCATCCATTTTCTATGTATAATTTTAAGGGGTCATTCATAAAATCATGGTTAGAATCTCTATTTTTTTCACAAACCATGTCAACATGACTTTGAATAATAACAGTAGGTGCATTTTCCCCACCACCACTTCCAGGTCTCAATACAACTATATTTCCGGTGTCGTCTTCACGCATTTCTAGTTTTCTATCATTTGCAAATTTTTTGAGATAAGCTAGAATTTTCTCTTCATGTTTAGACGGTCTAGGTATTTTGGTAAGTGTTTCAAAATGTTTCCATATAATCTCAGGTTTTAGTTCATTAATAACAGATGCCATAATTCTTTATTTTAGACTGCTAAAATAAGCTTTAGCTATTTTTTTCGTAAATAATTTCGATGAACGAATAAGGTTCAAGAATTGTTTTTTCATATGTTTCTATTTTCTTTCCATTCATATATATTTCAATGCTATGTTCATTATCTGAAGTATAATTTAGTATTTTATTTTCAGTGAACTCCTTTCCCCATATATCAAAAAAGAATCCTAATTCAGCAGTAGCATTTTTTGTAGTTTCTACATGTATTCTTCCACTATTGTCATAGGTATGTATTGGGTGTAGAAAAATGGTATTTCCATCTGCATCTCTCTCGAATCCAACGTTCATAGGAATTTCAATTCGTTCTTCAAGAATACTAATGTTTAGCTGTAAATGATAATGGTGATCTGCAACAATTCCATTTAGTGCATAATAGCAAATTTCACTCTTTAGATAATTATTTTCAGATTCGCTTTCACTTTCTTCAGAAGTATTCAGATAGTAAACACTTGTCAAAATAATAATTGAGGTTAAACTAAGTAATAGTACTTTTAGTAACTCTTCTTTATTATTCTTTATTCCCAAAGAGAATCATTCCCCCTAGTACAATTGCACCTATTCCAGATGCCGCAGCTACAAGTAAAAGAAAGTTTGAAGTTTCATCCTCGTCTTTGTCCTCACTTTTATCATTGTCAGAAGTTGTGCCTTGGAATCCAGCTGTCAAATGAGCATCTGGATTTACAGTTACATTCCCATAAACTTTTTCAGTAATACCAGAAGTTTCGTTATGTACTAAATCTACAAATGCATATGTTTTAACAATATCAAAATAACTCATATTGAGATATGTTTCATTAAAAGGTATGTCAAAATAGGCATTACAATTTTCATCTACTTTAGTGCCATTAATATGTTCGCATTGATGAGTTAAATTACCAGAATCGAAATCATCTACATCATCATACTCTCCATTTGAATTGAAATCAACCATTATCCTATGAGTCACATTATTAGTATCATCAACATTTATCCATCTTGCAGTATCGTTGACAAGCATCTGAACATTTCCAGGTACGACTCCATTTTCAGAAACAATTATTGTAAAAACACCGCCAGTATGGGCTGAAGCAGTTGGGAAAGTAATTAGAAAGCAAAGAATAAGTACGGTAGCTATGCTTAACAATGTTTCCTTGACCTTCATATTAATGCATCTAAATAGCCTATAAATAAAAGGTTATACTGCTTAATCTAATGCAGACGAATGAAATCGCTTTAGTTGCTTTGGTTGCTCTAAGTTTAATTAGCGCTACAGCCTATTTTTTATCTTCAGATGATGAAATGTCTTCAAATGAAGAGGTAATACTATTAGAGGATCCTTTAATTCAAGAAGAAGGGCACGATCATATGGATGCTTCAATGCATAATATGAGTAGTGGTAATATTGAACAAATATCATATAATCCATTAACAAACGGAGGAAATGCAGAAGTTACAGTTGCAGATTCTCCAGATGGTAGAACTTATGCATATCAAGCAGGTTGGTCAGAGTTTCATATAACTGATGTGACTGACCCTTACAATACAACATTTATGGGGAAGTATACCGATCCAAACACTCAACTTTTAGACATCAAATATCTTGAATTCAGTGGTCGTGAGTACGTAATTCTTCAAAATCAATTGGTAGATCCAGGATACGCCGATCCGGAAGTGGGAGAGTGGGGAGATCCTACACAGGTTAGCGTAGTTCTAGTTGATGTTACAGATAAAACAAATCCAGTTTGGGTTGATAGTTGGTATGATTCAGATCATCCAACAGGTCCACATAATCTTTACACACATATGATAGATAATGAATGGTATATTTTTGTAGCAAATCCAGATTATGAAGGTTGTGATATTGCCGTTGGGGAAGCTTGTGGCGGCGTTACAATAGCTCATCTTAATTTGCAGGGTTCTGCAGCTAGAACTTTAGAAGGAGTTCCAGGTTCAGGTTACGGACATACTGTAATCAAAGTAGGAGAATATGAAGTCGCTTGGGAGACCACAAGAGGTGGCTGGATTTACATTCATGACATGACTGTCCAAACTTGGCCAGGCACAGATCCTCAAGATCCTAGATATGAACGTACTTATGTTTACGGCGCATATTGGGAAGCTGGTGTAAGGATAGGAGATGTTACAGATGTTCCTCATCCTGTAAATAGTCCTGAAAATTATCTCCTTTACGGTTTAGGCTGTAAAAGTACAGTAGGTTCTCCTGTGACTTGTTTATGGCGAGCTCCTGAAGTAGGATATTGGATGGATTTTACAGATTTTGATGGAGATGGCGAACCAGATAGTGGTTCGACAGGTAATGAAAATGGAGGCCGTTCATCTTACATACATTATACAGAACCTTATCCTGAAATGGTAGATATATCTCATATTCGTCCAGAATTGGAGGGTGAACGTCATTTGATTACAGCGGCAGTTGAAGTATTATCAACATATGTAGGTACAGGAATGATTTATGTAATAGATAATACAGATTATGAAGTAGTAAACGGCAATTTACGATTTCTTCCCAAATTAGTTGGTGACTGGGAAATTCCTACTTCGGGTTTACACTGTTTTGGAGAATCATGTGAAGCCCATTCTAATGGAGATGAATGGTTACTTTTTAGTCCACATAATCTAGATTCAGGTCATTTTATTACAGATGAAGAAAAACCAGATCAGAGTTATGGCGGAGGATGGGATGGGAGATTATACATTTCGCATTACCATGCAGGATTATGGATTGTTGATGTTGAAACAATAATTGCAACAGGAATTTCTGAAGATAGAAATGCCTCACACTTATCATCTACAGTTGCTTATATTTTACCGCAAAATAATGAATATGGTGAGCCTTTAGATTCTGAGTTTTACGATTTTGGATGGATTCCTTTCTTATGGGCTGCAGAATATCATGATGGTTATACTTATCTTTCTTGCATAACCTCGGGTTTGTATATTGCTCAATTAGATATAGATATACCTTATATGGAAGAAGGATCTTCCACGGACGATTGATTTATATTCTTGAAACTGAGATTATTTGTTGTGGTTTATTTGGCCTGTCCATGTGCCCAGTTTTACAGTTTTCAATTTTCTGAACAATTTGCATTCCTTTAGTAACTGCTCCAAATATTGCATGAGCGCCATCAAGCCAAGGAGTAGGTACGGTAGTTAGGAAAAATTGAGACCCTCCTGTGTTTGGACCTGCGTTTGCCATTGAAAGCAAACCTGCTTTGTCATGTTTTAATTCAGGATGAAATTCACAATTAATCTGGTATCCTGGCCCTCCAGTTCCAGCTTTTGAACTATTAGGATCTTTAGAGTTTGGACAACCTCCTTGTAGCATAAAATCCTTAATTATTCTGTGAAAATGTAACCCATTATAGAATCTTTTATCAACTAATTTAAGAAAATTTTCTACAGTTTTAGGAGCTTTATCATCGAAGAGTTCGATTTCTATATCGCCAGCACTTGTTCGCATTAAGACAGTAGTCATGTTGTATGATTAAGAGAGGTCTCAAAAAGTCTACGCTCGTTTTTTAACAACGCTTCTTTCTATGGATGCTATGGAAGATCCAGTAAATACTTCTGAATTTTGGGAAGCTTGCTACGAATCTGAAATGGATGGTTGGGATTTAGGTGGGCCAACGCCCGTTTTTCAAAGATTAGCATTAGATTTTCCTAAAGGAAGTATTTGTGTAATTGGTTGTGGTAGAGGTTATGATGCCGTTACTTTTGCTAAGCAGGGTTTTGATGTAACTGCAGTAGATTTCACAGATAATGCTATGTTGGCAACAAAGAAGAATGCAGAAGAAGCCAATGTTAAAATTAAATTAGTCAAGGAAGATATATTCAACCTCCCAGAAATTTTGCATTATTCCTTTGACTATGTAATGGAATATACTTGCTTTTGTGCAATAAGCCCTTTGCGTCGCTTTGAATATGATCGATTAGTTTGGCAATTGCTTAAGCCTAATGGGAAACTTTTGGGTCTTTTTTTACCTTTGGATAAAGATTTAGAGGAAGGTGGCCCTCCGTGGGGAGTTACCAAAGAAGAATTGTACAAGCTTTTTACGCTACACTGGGAGCTTGTTTCAGAGGAGATGCCTAGTGATTCAATTAGTAAAAGAATAGATAGAGAAACTTTAATGATATGGAAGAAAAAGTGAAGAATATTAAGAGGATTAATCAAGATAATTTTGATTTTGATAAGCTATTAGGTCATGAAGGTAAAAAAGTTATAATATTTTCAGCAGATTGGTGTCCTTACTGTATTTCTTTTTTTAACAACTGGTCCGAATACTCTAAAATTACTGATTTTTGTATTGCAGATATTACAGACGTGGAGTCTCAGTTGTGGGATTCGTTTGATATTGAAGTTGTTCCAACGATGGCAGTTTTTGAGGATGGTATTTTGACTAAGAGGTGGGATGGGCAGTTACAGAGAGGATTGACTATCGATCAGATTGAATCAGTTAATAATTATTTCGAAAGTGAATAAAATAATTACAATATAATTCTCGGTTCTTCTTTCACCGTATTAAGAACTAGAGATGTACTACTTCTTTCAATATATTCTTGTGAAAGTGTTGTTTTAATGAACTTATCCATCTCTTCCCTATTTTTAAATCTAGCTAGAATTAGGGAATCCCACTCACCAGTAACGTCATAGACACCAAAAACCCTTGGATGATTTGCAATTAGAGCTTGTACGTCCATTAAAGTTCCCTTTTTTATCCTTAAATTAATTATGGCCGTTAGATTAAATCCAACTTTTTCAGGATCGATATCTGCAAAATATCCTTTTATTATTTTATCATTTTCTAATTTCTTAATATGTGCATTAACTGTTCCTAGAGCAAGTCCAGTTCGGCCAGATAGTTCTCTTTGTGAAGCTTTTCCGTTTTTAGTTAGTTGCATCAAAAGTTCAGAATCCTTGTTATCTAGAGTCATATTTTGAACATTTGTTCAGTCTATATATAAATTACTATGTATAAATTCATTTAAATTATGATTTTTATTACTTTTATTCAGCATATACGTATTTTTTATATAGTATGTTTCAATATAAGGTTGATAATATGAGCAAATTTTCAAAATTAGAATATATTTGGCTTGATGGCTATGAACCTACACAAAATATGCGAAGTAAGACAATGATTAGGAAAAACTTCACAGGTAATCTTAATGAATGCCCAGTGTGGAGTTTTGATGGATCTTCTACTAAGCAGGCAGTTGGAGGTGACTCAGACTGTTTGTTGCAGCCTGTAGCTATTTATCCAGACCCACAAAGAGAAAATGGGTTTTTAGTTATGTGTGAGGTTATGAATCCAGACGGAACGCCCCATCCTAGTAATGGTCGTGCTACTATAGATGATGATGGAGATTTTTGGTTTGGTTTTGAACAAGAATATTTCGTAATGGATGTTGATACACAATTGCCATTAGGTTTCCCAGTTGGAGGTTATCCAGGCCCTCAAGGTCTTTACTATTGTTCAGTTGGCGGTAAAAACACTCACGGCAGAGATCTTGTTGAGCAACATGCAGATTTGTGTATAGAAGCAGGTCTAGGCTTTGAAGGAATTAATCAAGAAGTGGCTTGTGGACAATGGGAATTTCAAATCTTTGCTAAAGGTGCTAAGAAGGCAGGTGATGAGTTGTGGATTGCCAGATACATGCTTGACAGATTAACAGAGATTTACGGATATTACATTGAATACCATCCTAAACCTGTTAAAGGAGATTGGAATGGCTCAGGAATGCATGCTAACTTTTCAGATTCTAAGATGAGAGATGTTGGCGGAGAGGCTACTTTTACTAAAATTTGTGAGGAATTTGGAAAGAACATCAGTGAACATATGAGCGTTTATGGAGCTCATAATGAAGAGAGATTAACTGGATTACATGAAACCCAGTCCATTGACCAATTCTCTTATGGAGTTTCAGATAGAGGAGCTTCAATAAGAATCCCTATAGGAACCATTGAGGATGGATGGAAAGGAAGGCTAGAAGATAGAAGACCTGCTTCAAATGGAGATCCATACAAGATTGGCGCAGTAATAATTTCAACTACTAAATCAGCATACAATTAAGGT